>NZ_JAYRDJ010000010.1:0-127816 GCF_041909475.1 Niveibacterium sp.
TCGGCCCTGCGGGCCTCAAACAGTCCTCGCCACCGCCGCTGCGCGTCGGAACCCGATGCTTCTGCGCTGCTCGGCGTTTCAGAGGGGGAAGAAAAGCGTCGACGATCAGCCGCTGCAACTTCTCAGTGCGCGAAAACTGCGATGGTTCTGACTTTGGGTCCCGTCGAGAGCGCCGAGTAGCGGAGCGCGACCGGGAAGAAGGCCGAGGGCGCAGGCGGGGTTTCGCGAAGCACTGCTTCGCGCCGCTGGAGCCGGCTGGCTGTGCAAAGCCAGCCGTGGGCCGGTTTGAGCACCGAGCGCAGCGAGGGCGAGTTCCGCAGGCCCCCGGTTGCGCGAGCAACGCAGGGAAGTCAGGCGCTATGCGCCTGAGCGCGAACGCCGGGCGGCACTCTTTGCTTACTTTCTGGTGCTGTTGCCAGAAAGTAAGACGCCCGCCGGGGCGGGACCCGGCTTACATGGGAAAGCCGTCTTGGCTGGTCAACTCGTATCGTCGGCCATGAGTGGGACGTCGCCTATTCGACCCGACCCACGCAATCATTCGGCGCTCTGGGCGTACTCGTAATCGCAGGTTTCTTGCCGCGTTAGAAACACGCTTTGTGAATCGGCGCAGATTTCCGGATCAAACGGTGAAAACGGGTCTGAGATCCGCTGCGCACAGAATGAGCGCCAGCCTGCGGGTGTCATTTGTTTTTTGCATTGGCCGATTGTGCTCACGATGCCCATCGGATGCCGGGTGCCTAAAGCCGCAGTGTTCGTGACCTCGAACGTCAAGATCATCCTGGAGCCTGACACCTCGGTTCTGGTCGATACCACTGCAGTGATCTCGTCACCAACGATATCGCCGCAGATGGGCATGTCGTCCGGCAAGGTGGCGACGAGCTGTTTTAGGTCGCCGACGGTACGAACTTCTACACGGGTGATTGTTTCATTGCGCATGGCCGATGTGCCGTCTTGATGGGCGTAGCGAGAAGGCTCAGGCCGACGCTCGGAAAGCTTTGTCCAAAGTGAGTGAGCGCGCAGGGCTTTCATGCTTTGCGCGCTCGCCAGTTGGCGCGTCAGACCACCTCATCCAACAAGATCGCCACCGTCAGCAGATGCGCGCTGTTGAGACACGTCGCCAGCGGCACATCATGCACATCACACACTCGCATCAAGGCCGCGATGTCGGGTTCGTGCGGCTGTGCCGTCAGCGGGTCGCGCAGGAAGATCACGAGGTCGATGCGGCCTTCGGCAACCATGGCGCCGATCTGCTGGTCGCCGCCTAGAGGCCCGCTGAGCAGGCCGTGGACGGCGAGGCCGGTTTCGTCGCGGATGCGGCGGCTGGTGGTGCCAGTGCCGAGCAGCTTGCAGCGTTCAAGCCGGTCGCGGTGGGTTTTGGCGAAGGCGACGATCTGGTCTTTTTTGCCATCGTGGGCGATGAGGGCGACTGTTTTCATTACGCGTGGTCTCGTTTTCTTGTGTGTGTTCAGCCGGCGCGGACATCGCTCCACGCGGCGCCGGTGAGAGTGGCGAGCTGCGCGGGGGCGAGGGGGAAGACGGAGAAGGGCGTGCCGGCAGCCGCCCAGACCGTAGTGAAGCGTTGCAGATCGGTGTCGAGCAGCAGGCGTACCGGCTGCGCGTGGCCCAGGGGTGCGACGCCGCCGATGGCGTAGCCAGTGGCGCTGCGTACGAAGTCGGCGTCGGCGCGCTTGAGCTTTTCGCCCACCAGCGCGGCGACCTTATCTTCGCTGACACGGTTGTCGCCGCTCGCCACGACCACGATCGCCTGCCCGCTGTGCGCGCCGCGGAAGACGATCGACTTGGCGATCTCGGCGACGCTGCAACCGATCGCCGCGGCGGCTTCGGCCGAGGTGCGCGTGGGCTGGTCGAACTCGACGACCTTCACATCAAGGCCGCTGTCGTGCAGCAGTTGCTGGGTACGCAGTGCGGTGGGGTGAGTGGCGGGTTTCATCTATCGGGGACAACAAGCATCGAGGCGGGGCCGGATACAAAAAGGGCCACGCTTGCGGCGTGGCCCTTGTGCTTAGCGCTTGAGCTGCGAGAGGTCACGCACGGCGCCGGTGTCGGCGCTGGTGGTCAGCGCGGCGTAGGCCTGCAGCGCCTGCGAGACGTGGCGGACACGCGAGGCGGGCTTCCAGGCCTTGTCGCCACGGGCTTCCATCGCGGCCTCACGGCGCACCAGTTCTTCGTCGCTGACTGCGAGGTGGATGCGGCGGTTCGGGATGTCGATCTCGATCGTGTCGCCGTCCTGCACGAGGCCGATCGCGCCACCCTGCGCGGCCTCCGGCGAGGCGTGGCCGATCGAGAGGCCCGAGGTGCCGCCCGAGAAGCGGCCGTCGGTCAGCAGCGCGCACTGCTTGCCGAGTCCGCGGCTCTTGAGGTAGCTGGTCGGGTACAGCATCTCTTGCATGCCGGGGCCGCCCTTGGGGCCTTCGTAGCGGATTACGACGACATGGCCGGCCTGCACTTTCTCGGAGAGGATGCCTTCGACGGCGTCTTCCTGGCTTTCGAACACGATCGCCTTGCCGGTGAACTTCCAGATCGACTCATCGACGCCGGCGGTCTTCACGATGCAGCCCTTTTCGGCGATGTTGCCGGTCAGCACAGCGAGGCCGCCGTCCTTGGAGTAGGCGTGCTCGACATCGCGGATGCAGCCAGCGGTGCGGTCCAGATCCAGTTCGGGGAAGCGCTTGTCCTGGCTGAAGGCAACCTGGGTCGGCACGCCGCCCGGTGCGGCCAGATAGAAGTTGAAGATGTCCTGGCTGTGGGCGTGCATCACGTCCCAGGTGTCCAGCGCGCCACCCAGCGTCTTGCTATGCACCGTGTGGCATTCGCGGTGCAGCAGGCCGCCGCGCGCGAGTTCGCCGAGGATGCCCATCACGCCGCCGGCGCGGTGCACATCTTCGATGTGGTACTTGTCGGTCATCGGGGCGACCTTGCACAGGCAAGGCACCTTGCGCGACATGCGGTCGATGTCCTTCATCGTGAAGTTCACCTGCGCTTCGTGCGCGGCCGCCAGCAGATGCAGCACGGTGTTGGTCGAGCCGCCCATCGCAACATCCAGCGCAACCGCGTTCTCGAAAGCCTCGAAGGTCGCGATCGAGCGCGGCAGCACCGAGGCGTCGTCCTGCTCGTAGTAGCGCTTGCACAGTTCCACCGCGAGCCGGCCGGCGCGCAGGAACAGTTGCTTGCGATCGGCGTGTGTGGCGACGATGGTGCCGTTGCCCGGCAGCGAGAGGCCCAGCGCCTCGGTGAGGCAGTTCATCGAATTCGCGGTGAACATGCCGGAGCAGGAGCCGCAGGTCGGGCAGGCGGAGCGTTCGACTTCATCGACCTCGGCATCGCTGACCGCCTTGTCGGCAGCCTTCACCATCGCATCGACGAGGTCGAGCTTGATGATCTTCTGCCCGGCCGGGTCGGCCACGGTGACCTTGCCGGCTTCCATCGGGCCGCCGGAGACGAACACCGTCGGGATGTTCAGGCGCAGCGCGGCCATCAGCATCCCCGGGGTGATCTTGTCGCAGTTGCTGATGCACACCAGCGCGTCGGCGCAGTGCGCGTTGGCCATGTATTCGACCGAGTCGGCGATCAGCTCGCGGCTCGGCAGCGAGTACAGCATGCCGCCGTGGCCCATCGCGATGCCGTCATCGACGGCGATGGTGTTGAATTCCTTGGCGATGCCGCCCGCCGCTTCGATCTCGCGTGCGACCAGCTGGCCCATATCCTTCAGGTGCACATGGCCGGGCACGAACTGCGTGAAGCTGTTGGCGATCGCGATGATCGGCTTGCCGAAGTCGCCATCCTTCATGCCAGTGGCGCGCCACAGGGCGCGTGCGCCGGCCATGTTGCGGCCGTGGGTGGACGTACGGGAACGGTACTCAGGCATGGTGCTCACTCCAGGAAATGGCGCCGTCGGCGCCCGGCGACGCTGTTTGTCACAGCGGCACCGATACAATTCAGCTTTTCCGGAACGCGGGGCCGGCGCGGCGGATTGCGCTGCAAGGGGCCGATGAGCCCCGGCGCGACAACCCGGACCGCCCGGAAGCCAGAGGTGGGTTGCACCGCCTCGCATCCGACCTAAAAGATCAATTCTAGCGAAACTGGAAGCCCATCAATGCTTGTTCATCCGCAGTTCGACCCGATTGCTGTCTCGCTCGGCCCGCTGGCCGTGCGCTGGTACGGCCTGATGTACCTGGTCGCGTTCATGCTTTTCGTGACGCTTGGCAAGTGGCGCGCCAAACATGGCCCGATCAAGGGCTGGGTCGAGAAGGATCTGGACGACCTGCTGTTCTGGGGCGTGCTGGGTGTGGTGCTGGGCGGCCGCCTGGGCTATGTGCTGTTCTACAAGCCGGCGTACTACCTTGGTCACCCGGCGGAAATCCTCGCGGTCTGGCAGGGGGGCATGAGTTTCCACGGGGGCTTCCTCGGCGTACTGGTCGCACTATGGTTCTTTGGCCGCAAGACCGGGCGCAGCTTCCTGCAGGTGGGCGATTTCGTCGCGCCGCTGGTGCCGCTGGGCCTGGCCGCAGGCCGCATGGGCAATTTCATCAACGGTGAGCTGTGGGGGCGCATCACCTCGCCCGACGCATGGTGGGCAATGATGTTCCCGCAAGCGGCGAATGAGGACCGCGCCGCCGCGCTGCTCGACCCGGCCCTGATGGCGCAGCTCGCGCAGTACGGCGGTTTGCCGCGCCATGCCTCGCAGCTCTACCAGTTTGCGCTGGAAGGGGTGTGTCTGTTCGGGATCCTGTGGCTGGTGTCGCGCAAGGCTCGCCCGGTTGGTTTCATGGGGGCGAGCTTCCTGATCGGCTACGGCGTGTTCCGCTTCATCGCGGAATTCGCGCGCCAGCCCGATGACTTCCTCGGTCTGCTTGCCGGCCAACTCTCGATGGGGCAGTGGCTCTCGCTGCCGATGATCCTGATCGGCGGCGCCGTGATGGCGCTGAGCCTGAAGGGCAAGCTGCGCTGAAAATGGAAACGGGGGCCGCGGCCCCCGTTTTTCATTGTTTGCTGCGAACTCAGTTGAGTTCGTCGTACAGGTAGTACTTGGTGCCCTTGGCGGTAAGTTCCAGCGCCAGGCCGTCGCCCTGAATCTGGTAAAGCCACACGCCGTCCGACACCGGCACCGCGCCGGCGTAGGCGCCGCCCTTCTTGTCCATCTGCGCGGTGGCATTCGCCTGGGCCGAGGTCTCGAAGCTGCCGGACATGAATTTCTTCAGTTTGGCCGCATCGCGGAACACCCAGATCAGCGAGAACTTCTTCGCACCCATGCCGAGCCCGGCCTGCACCTCCACCATCTTCATGAAGAGCTCCTTGCCTGACTTGTCGTAGGCGATGCCCTTGCCGGTGCCGCTGCCAGCCACCAGGATCTTCACGCCGAAGTTGTTGATCACCGCATAGCCCGCCGCCCCGGCGATGGCGGATTTCGCGCCGGGTTGCAGCTTGTAGAGCTTGCTAAGCGTCGCCTTGACGTCCTTGCGGATCTCCGCGCGTTCCTTGTCTTTTTCCTTCGCGCTCATGCCCGCCGAAGCGAAAGCCGGCGCAAGCGCGAGCAGCAGCGCAAGCGCGCCGCCGATAAGCCGTGCATGCATGGTGATCCCTCCCTGTTGTGGTGCCGCGGAGCGTAAAGCTTGCGCCGGCCACACCTACGGCTCTTGATGCCGGTCAGGTCCGCCGGCTGGGCGTTTGCCGGATTTGGCGCCACTGCGCCGCCGGGGCTTGTGTGTGCCAATGTATCTTTATGTCGCAATTGCCATACAAGGGCGAGCGGGCGACGGTAAGCTCGCGGGACTTTTCGTCTTGATTCGCCACGGAATTCCGAAATGATGGCCCGCCCCGGAGTGTTTCGCATGTCGCGTTTTGTTGCCTTCTTCGCCGTTGCGCTGCTCGGTGCAACGCTGAGCGCCTGCAGTCCCAACAAGCATGATGCGGCCGAGGCCGCCAAGAAGGCCGCTGCGCAGCCGCTGCTGCTGGCGCCGGAAGACGTTCGCCGCGTCGACAGCGCGCTGAATGCCGGCGGCCCGGTGCTGACCGGTTCGCTGCAACCCGAGCGCCGCGCCGATCTGCGCGCCGAGGTGTCGACCACCGTGCTGCAGGTTCTGCGCGACAACGGCGACGTGGTGCGCAAGGGTGACCTGCTGGTGCGCATGGACGACACCTCGATCCGCGACAGCCTGTCGTCGGCCGAGGAAGCGGCGCGCGCCGCCGAGCGTTCGCTGGACCAGTCCGAGCGGCAGTTCAAGCGCCTCACCACGCTGCAGGGGCAGGGCATGAGCTCGACCCAGTCGGTGGAGGACGCGGAAGCCCGCCGCAACCAGGCGCAGAGCGATCTGGCTGCTGCTCGCGCCCGCGTGGTGGCGGCGCGTCAGCAACTGCAGCGTACCGAAGTGCGGGCCCCGTTCGACGGCGTGATCAGCGATCGCAAGGTCTCGGCCGGCGATACCGCGCAGGTCGGCAAGGAGCTGCTGAAGGTGATCGACCCGGCCAGCATGCGCTTCGAAGGCTTGGTGTCGGTCGAGCGTGTCGCCGAGCTGAAGGCCGGCCAGGCGGTGCACTTCCGTGTCGCAGGTGCCAGCCAGGCGGCGTTCTCCGGCCGGGTGCAGCACATCGCACCGAGCGCGGATGAAGTGACCCGCCAGGTCTCGGTGCGTGTGGCGGTGGAAGGGGATGTGCCGCGCGTCGCAGGCCTCTACGCCGAGGGGCAGGTCGTTACGACGAGCGACATGGTGCCGATGCTGCCGGAAGCGTCGCTGTCGCGCGAGGGCGAGCACACCTACGCCTGGCGCGTAGCCGGCGGCAAGCTCGCGAAGGTGGCGCTGAAACTGGGCGAGCGCGATGCACGCAGCGGCATGTGGGTGGTGCGCGCAGGGGTGGCAGCGGGCGATGAAGTGCTGCGCGCGCCGAGCACCGGCCTCGTTGACGGCCAGCCCGTCGAACGCGCCGCGTCGAAGGCCAAACAGTAAGCCGCCGCGCCCCCTCACTCAGCGAGCCGAACAGCCATGTTCCTGTCCGATTTCAGTATCCGCCGCCCGATTGCAATGGTGGTGATCATCCTGGCCCTGATGTTCGCGGGCCTTCTCGCCCTCAACAAGCTGCGCGTGAACCAGATCCCGGATGTGCAGCCGCCGGTGCTGGTGGTCAACATCACCTACCCCGGCGCCTCGCCCGATTCGGTTGAGCGCGAGGTCATCAACCGCGTCGAGAAGGCGCTGCAGAGCATTACCGGCATCGATGAAGTGCGCTCCACCGCGGCCGAAGGCAACGCGACGATCGTGCTGATCTTCAAGTTCAGCAAGAACCTGATCGAAGCGGCCGACGAGGTGCGCAACGCGATCGCGTCGGTGCGCTACAAGCTGCCGGTGGAAATGCGCGAGCCGGTGCTCGAACGCGTTGACCCCTCGGCCGAGCCGATCATGCAGCTCGCGCTGTCGTCCTCGGCGATGAGCCACGCGGAACTCTCGCGCCTGGCGGAAGACCAGTTGGCCGATCGCTTCCGCGCGATCCCCGGCGTGTCGGTGGTCGAGGTGCATGGCTCGCTCAAGCGCGAGCTGTCGGTGCTGCTGCATGCCGAGAAGCTGCGCGCCTTCAACGTATCGGTGGCCGAGGTGGTTGCGGCCCTGCGTACGCAGAACGCCACTGCACCGGTCGGCAAGGTGCGCGGCGAACTGCAGGACCAGAGCATCCGGCTGGTCGGTCGTATCGAGCGGCCGGGGGAGTTCGAGCAGATCGTCGTGCAGCGCCGCGGAGAACAAGTCGTGCGCCTGGGGCAGCTCGCAACCGTGCGCGATGGCTTTGGCGAAATCGACACCCAGTCGGTGCGCAACGGCCAGCCCAACGTTGGCATTTCGGTGATGCGCTCGCGCGATTCCTCGACCGTGGCGATCGCGAATCAGGTGCGCAAGCTGGTCGAAACGATCGGCAAGGAGCTGCCGAAAGGCACCACGCTGGTCGTCACGCGCGATGGCGGCGAAGAGGCGCAGGACAGCCTCAACAACGTGGTGCACGCGCTGATCTTCGGCGCCGGCCTCACCGTGCTGGTGGTGTATGCCTTCCTGAATTCCTGGCGCTCGACGCTGATTACCGCGCTGTCGCTGCCGACCTCGGTTATCGCCGCCTTCATCGCGGTGTGGCTGTGCGGCTTCTCGCTGAACTTCATGAGCCTGCTGGGGCTCTCGCTGGCGATCGGGGTGCTGATCGATGATGCGATCGTGGTGCGAGAGAACATCGTGCGGCACATGGAGGCGGGCGAAGACCGCATGACGGCAGCGCTGCGCGGCACCGCCGAGATCGGACCTGCGGTGGCGGCGACGACCTTCTCCATCGTCGCGGTGTTCGTGCCGGTGGCCTTCATGCAGGGCATGTCGGGCGAATGGTTTCGCCCCTTCGGCCTGACGGTGGTGACCTCGGTGCTGGTCAGCCTGTTCATCAGCTTCACGCTGGACCCGATGCTGTCGGCCTATTGGGGCGACCCGGCCGGCCATCACCTTGCGGAAAAGCGCGGATTGGGCAAGAAGCTGGCGGTGTTCAACGTCTGGTTCGATCGTCAGTCCGAACGCTATGGCCGCATCGTGGCCTGGGCGCTGCATCACCGCGCCTGGATGTTTGCCTTCGCGGCGGCGAGCTTCGTGCTGGCGATCGTGCTGCAGATCACGCTGGGCGGGTCGAGCTTCCTGCCGGCGTCGGACAACCCGGTGATTGCGGTCGACGTGCGTACGCCGGCGTCGAGCAGCCTGGAGTACTCGCGCCGCAAACTCGAGAGTGCCGCTACGCTGGCGCACACGATCAAGGAGACGACGGCGACCAACACCCAGGTGCGCCCGGACGGCGGCCGCATCTATGTGGACATCGGCAAGAGCTCGACTCGCAAGCGTTCGGCGCAGGAGATCGCGAGCGAACTGCGCGTGAAGCTCAAGCGCCTGGTCGGTGCCGAATACGTGGTGCTGGACGATCTGTCGAACGGCGCGCAGAAGCCGGTGCAGATCCGCTTCCATGGCACCGATGCGCGCCGGCTGCAGGAGATCACCAGCGACTTCATGGCGCGCTTGCGCCAGGTGCCGGGTGCGGTGGACGTCGGCCTGTCCGAGCAGGATCCGCAGGACGAATTGCGTATCGAACTCGACCGTGGCCTCGCCAACGCGCTGGGCATTTCGGCCAACGATGCGGCGCAGGCGCTGCGCGTGGCCTTCGCGGGGGTCGAGGTGGGCGACTGGGTGGACCCGGCCGGCGAGACGCGTGATGTGGCGGTGCGGCTTGCGCCGGAAGACCGGGTCGACGCCGGCAACATCGAACGGCTGCCGATTGCGGTGGCCGGCAGCGGCGCTGTGGTGCCGCTGGACCAGATCGCGACGATCACGACCGGCAAGGGCCCGTCGAAGATCCAGCACATCGACGGCAAGCGCATGGTCACGGTGTCGGCCAACGCGCAGGGGCGCTCGTCCGGCGAGGTCACGGCGGACGCGATGAAGCTCGCGCAGGCGATCCAGTTCCCGCCCGGTTTCGGGCTTGAGCTGGGCGGCGCATCGAAGGACCAGCAGGAGGTGTTCGGCGCCATGCTGATCGCGCTGGTGTCGGGCGTCGGCATGATGTACTTCGTGCTGGTGATCCAGTTCGGCTCCTTCACCGCGCCGCTGCCGGTGATGCTGTCGCTGCCGCTGTCGCTGATCGGTGTGGTGCTGGCCTTGCTGCTGACGCGCGGCACGATGAACCTGATGAGCCTGATCGGCGTGATCATGTTGATGGGCCTGGTGGCGAAGAACGCGATCCTGCTCTTGGATGCCGCACGCAAGCTCGAAAGCGAGGGCATGGATCGCGAAGAGGCGCTGATGGCGGCCGGCCGCAAACGGCTACGCCCGATCCTGATGACGACCTTCGCGCTGATCGCCGGCATGCTGCCGGTGGCGATCGGTGTCGGCGAGGGGGGCGAGTTCTACAGCCCGATGGCGGTCGCGATCATCGGCGGCACGATCACCTCCACGCTGCTGACGCTGCTGGTGATTCCGAGCTTCTACGATTCGATCGAGATCAAGCGCGATTCGGCGATGCGCAAGCTCCGCGACCGTGTGGCACGCGGCAACGCCTTCGTCGCCTTCGTCACGACGCTGGCCGAGGCGCTTGCTGCGCTGCTGGGGCTGCGCTTCGTATGGCGTGTGCTGCGGCGACTGTTCGGTGGCCCGCGCCGGGTGAGCAAGGCCGCCTGATCCGCGCACCGTAAACAGAACGGGCCACAGCGGCAATGCACGCTGTGGCCCGTTTTCTTTTCAGGTGTCGGGGCTGGGTGGCCCCGGTAGCTCAGCCGCGGTAGCGGTTCACCTCGTCGCGGGTTGCGAGCGCCACGGCGCGCGCCGCATCGGCAAAATCCTCGCCCTTGCCGGCGTACAGGATCGCGCGCGACGACGAGATCATCAGCCCGCTGCCGGCGGCGCTGCGGCCGGCTCTCACGGTGGCTTCCACGTCGCCGCCCTGCGCACCGATGCCGGGCACCAGCAAGGGCAGGTCGCCGACGATCGTGCGCACGTCCGCCAACTCCTGCGGGAAGGTCGCGCCCACCACCAGCGCGGCCTGGCCGTGCGGGTTCCACTTTGTTGCGACGAGCTCGGCGACATGCTGGTAGAGCTTGCGGCCGCCATCGACCTGAAGGAACTGCAGGTCGGAGCCGCCGGGGTTGGAGGTGCGGCACAGCACGATCAGGCCGCGGTCCTTCCATTCCAGATAGGGCTCGACCGAGTCGAAGCCCATGTACGGGTTCACCGTTAGCGCGTCCGCCTTGTAACGCTCGAAGGCCTCGCGGGCGTACTGCTGCGCGGTGGCGCCGATGTCGCCGCGCTTGGCGTCCAGCACTACCGGCACTTGCGGGTGCTTGGCGTGGATGTGGTCGATCAGGGCTTCGAGCTGGTCTTCGGCGCGCAGCGCGGCGAAGTAGGCGATCTGCGGCTTGAACGCGCAGGCGAGGTCGGCGGTGGCGTCGACGATCGCGCGGCAGAATTCGAACACCGCGTCCGGGCGGCCCTTCAGATGGGCCGGGAATTTGCTCAGATCAGGGTCGAGGCCCACGCACAGCAGCGAGTTCCGGCTGCGCCAGGCAGCATCGAGTTTGGAGCGGAAATCCATGAAGAGGGTCCTTGCAGTCAGACCCCGGATTCTACCTGCGACGCATGGCCCGCCGCGCAGCGCCGACGGCACGGACGGTCAACATCGTTGGGGCGTTTCGCGCGACAATCACGCGATTCCCTCATGCCCCGTAGAGGAGGCTTCATGCGTCGCGCCTTTCGATTTGCCCTGCTGCCAATGCTCGTGTCGCTCGCCGCTTGCGGCGGTGGCGGCGGTTCCGTGTCGGTGCAGCCGCCGGCAACCTTGCCGGACGCCGATGTGTCGGCGGTGGCCAAGAGCGATCCGGGCTCAGCGCTGCCCTCCACCTGGAAGCAGGGTCCGTTCATCGAGATCTATGTGCGCGGCTATCAGGACAGCGACGGTGACGGCATCGGCGACCTCAAGGGTCTCACCCAGCGGCTCGACTACCTGAAGGACTTGGGCGTGACCGGCATCTGGCTGATGCCGGTGACCCAGTCGCAGGATAACGACCACGGCTACGCGGTGACCGACTACCGTGCGATCGAAAAGCAGTACGGTTCGCTGGCGGACTTCGATGCGTTCGTGGCGGCGGCCCACGCGCGTGGTATCGGCGTGATCATCGACTACGTGATGAACCACAGCGCGGCGCAGAACCCACTGTTCCTCAACTCCAGCGGCGCGAAGGACGGCGCGCGGCGTGACTGGTACATCTGGTCGGCGACCAAGCCCAGCGGCTGGAGCATCTACGGCAACGACCCGTGGAAGTCGAGCAGCACCGGCTACTACTTCGCTGGCTTCTGGGACCAGATGCCGGACTTCAACCTGCGCAACGCCAAGGTGCTGGCCTACCACCACGACAGCATGCGCTTCTGGCTCAACCGTGGTGTCGATGGCTTCCGATTCGACGCCGTTGGCAATCTGGTCGAGAACGGCTCGTCGGCCTGGGAAGGGCAGCCCGAGAACTACACGATCATGGGCGCCGTGCTCACGATGCTCAACGGCTACCAGAACCGTTACATGGTCTGCGAGGCGCCGGTCGCGCCAGAGAAGTTTGGCGGTTCCGACGCCTGCGGCAGCGCCTTTGCCTTTGGCCACAACTATGACATCGTCAGCGCGGCCAAGGGCAGCAGCAGCGCGGTGGCTGCGGTGGCGAACTACTTCAGCGGCGCGCCGGCGAACATGGCGGCGATGGTGTCGAACCACGATGCCTTCGCAGGTGACCGCCTGTGGACGCAGGTGAACGGCAACCTGCCGCAATACCGGCTCGCGGTCGCAACCTACATGCTGCAACCGGGCGTGCCCTTCATCTACTACGGTGAAGAGATCGGCATGGCCAACAACAACGGCCTCAGCGGTGACTGGAAACTGCGCACGCCGATGAGCTGGACGGCCGACACCACGACCGCCGGTTTCACCACCGGCAAGCCCTTCCGCGCGGTGTCGAGCAACGTCGCGACCAACAACGTCGCCGCGCAGCTGGGCGATGCCAACTCACTGCTGAGCTTCTACAAAGCGCTGATCTCGATGCGCAAGGCGCACCCGTCGCTGGCGGGCGGCTCTTACGACAATGCCACCGCCAACGGCTGGACGATGAGCTTCACGCGCAGCACCGCAAACGAGACGGCGCTGGTTGCCATCAACTACGGCAGCAGCGCGTCCAGCGTGACGTTCAGCGGCCTGCCGGCGGGGGCGACGGTGTCGGCGGCCTGGCCTGTGAGCGGCGTTGGTGGTGTCGCCTCCGGCGGTAACTTCACGACGGCGGTACAGCCGCAGTCCTTCGTCGTCTATACGATCGCGAAGTAAGCGCGACCGGACTTGTCTGGAACGGCCCTGCGGCGTTGCGCTGCAGGGCCTTTTTCGTTGAATCGCACGCTGGCGACGTCGCGGCCCGCATCGCCACGCCGCCGCTGCACCGCGTTACCCGAGTCAAGAAACCGCCCGTGGCGCACCGGGCGAGGCGTGGCCTTTGAATACGCTGGGTGTTGTTGGGTTGGCTTCCGTTCGGTTGGTCGCAAGTCTTTGAGCTGAAAGCAATAATTCCGCGTTACAATATACGGTTTTTCCGGGCGGACGTCCGCCCGATGGCAGATCAAAGGAATTCCTCGTGCTGGTCGCAAACAACATCACCATGCAGTTCGGCGCCAAGCCGCTGTTCGAGAACGTCTCGATCAAGTTCGGCGACGGCAACCGTTACGGCCTGATCGGCGCCAACGGAGCCGGCAAGTCGACCTTCATGAAGATCCTCGCTGGCGTGCTGGAGCCCTCGGCTGGCAATGTGGCGCTGGATTCGGGCGAGCGCATGGCCTTCCTGCGCCAGGACCAGTTCGCGTACGAAGACCAGCGCGTCATCGATGTGGTGATGCAGGGCCATGCCGAGATGTGGGCCTGCATGAAGGAGAAGGACGCGATCTACGCGAATCCCGAGGCCACCGAAGACGATTACATGCACGCCGCCGAACTCGAGGCGCACTTCGCCGAGTATGACGGCTACACCGCCGAGGCGCGTGCCGGCGAGCTGCTGCTGGGCGTGGGCATCCCGACTTCGCAGCATACCGGCCCGATGAGCGAGGTCGCGCCGGGCTGGAAGCTTCGAGTGCTGCTGTGCCAGGCACTGTTCTCGAACCCGGACATCCTGCTGCTCGACGAGCCGACCAACAACCTCGACATCAACACCATCCGCTGGCTGGAGAACGTGATCAATCAACGCGAAAGCACGATGATCATTATCTCCCACGACCGTCACTTCCTGAACCAGGTCTGTACCCACATGGCCGACCTGGACTACGGCCGCATCCAGATCTACCCGGGTAACTGGGACGACTACATGGAAGCCGCGCAGCAGGCGCGTGAGCAGCAGGCGAAGGACAACGCCCGCGCGAAGGAAAAGGTCGCCGAGCTGCAGGAATTCGTGCGTCGCTTCTCGGCCAATAAGTCGAAGGCCCGCCAGGCCACCAGCCGCGCCAAGCAGATCGAGAAGATCAAGATCGATGAGTTCAAGCCCTCGAGCCGCCAGTACCCGTGGATCCGCTTCGACTACGACGAGAAGGAAAAGCTGCACCGCCACGCGGTGGAGGTCGAGAAGCTGACCTTCGGCTACGAGCCGGGCAAGACGATCATCAAGGATCTGACCATCACCATCGATGCGGGCGACAAGGTCGCGATCATCGGCGAGAACGGCGTTGGCAAGACCACGCTGCTGAAGCTGCTGATGGGCCAGCTGCAACCGCAGTTCGGCACCGTGAAGTGGGCCGAGAAGGCCAAGCTCGGCTACTACGCGCAGGATCACGCGGAAGACTTTGCCGGCGGCGAAAACCTGACGGACTGGATCTCGGGTTACGTGCGCGAAGGCGGCTACGAAGGCGACGACGCGGTGACGCTGATCCGCGGCACGCTCGGCCGTCTGCTCTTCAAGGGCGACGATGTGAAGAAGTCGGTCAAGGTGATCTCCGGTGGCGAGCAAGGCCGCATGCTGTTTGGCAAGCTGATGCTCCAGCGCAAGAACGTGTTGCTGCTCGATGAGCCGACCAACCACATGGACATGGAGTCAATTGAATCGCTGAACGCTGGTGTGATGGACTTCAATGGTACGGTGCTGTTCGTCTCGCACGACCGCGAGTTCGTCGGTTCTGTTGCGACCCGCATCATCGAGATCAAGCAGGACGGCCAGATCGTCGACTACCGCGGCACCTACGACGAATACCTGCACAGTCAGGGCGTCGAATAAGCCGCGCTTGTTCCGCGCGCACAAGGCCGGCCGCCGAGAGGCGCCGGCCTTTTTTCTTGTCGGCGGTCTTGTGAGAGCGCTGCGATGCGCGGCTGCATGCACCGGCCCGGGTGCTCACAGACTGCGCAGGCGTTGACCTTGCTCCAAGCAGCGTATCGGCGGCACGCTCAAAATCCTGCTCCCCCTGCAACGCCCTTCGCATCATGCACGCCCAACCCGTTTCATTCGTCCGCCCGCGCTCTTCGGTGCAGAGCGGACTTCCCGCGATCATCGGCCATCGTGTCGAACTGCAGTTGCTCACCACGCTGCAGTGCAACCTCAAGTGCAGCTATTGCTCGATCAGCGAGGGCGACGTGCTCGGCTCGCAGGGCAAGGTCGAATACGACATCGAAACCCTCCACCGGTTTGTTGAGACACACCTTGCTGCCAAGGATGTGTACGTCACCTTCTACGGCGGCGAGCCAACGCTCAACCGTGCATTCATGGAGACGGTGATGTGGCGCTACCCGCATTTCCGTTTCCAGCTGCAGACCAATGGCACGTTGCTCGACGACTTGCCCGAATGGGTGCTGCGGCGTCTGGACAACATTCTTGTCTCGATCGACGGTGGCGAGCAGGTCACCGATGGGTACCGCGGGCGTGGCATCTACCGTCAGGTGATGCGCAACGTGGAGCGGGTGCATACGCGTGTTGGCGGCTCGCTGACCGCGCGTATGACCTGGTCGAGCGATGAGATCGATGTTGCGCAGATCGAAGCGCTGCTGGAGCGCTTCGACTATCTGTACTTCCAGTTCGTCGCTGATCACGCCTACACCGACTCGGCGATGACACGCCGCAAGGCGGTGCTCGATGAACTCGTTGTGCGCTTCTTCCGCGATACCGACGCCTTGCTGCCGGTGATCCCGTTGATGGGTATCGTGCGCAACAAGCTGTTCCCGAATCTCGTTGACGAACGCCATCACGGGCGTGCGCAATGCCGCGTCTCCTCGCACATCCTTAACGTGATGCCGGATGGCCGCATCTTCCCGTGTCCCGACCTGATGCACCTGCCCGAGATGCAGATGGGCGACCTTGCCGAGAACTGGCTCGAACCGAGTCCGCTACAGCAGCATCCCGACATGCCTTGCGGCAGCTGCGAAGCGCAGGCCTGGTGCCGCGGCAACTGCATGAAGAACCTGTGGATGGGCTATGTGCGCAAGGACGAGGCCTGGCGTAGCGGCATCACCGACCCCGTGTGCGAGTTGGTGCGTCACCTCGGCGACGCGATCGATCGCTATCCGCTGGCGGACTGGTACGCCGCGCTGCCCGAAGCGCTGCAGCGCGAGATCGTCGACTGCCCGGTGTATGACTACGTCGAGATCATGCCGTAACGTGTGAGGGCTTGGCCCGTGCGAGGCCGAGCCCAACACAGCTGCCGATCAGGGCACCGGCGGCGTGTGCCTGCCACGCGACTTCGATGCCCGCAGGCAGGCCACTGAGATCCGTCGCCGTGCCGCCTGCATCGCATGTCAGCTTGATCAGAAACATCATCACGATCAGCGCGACCGGTATGCGCAGGCCGGTGTCGCGCCACAACACGCCACCCGCCGCAAAGCCCATCATCACCGCCAGTGCCGACGCGCCGCGGTAGGTGGCGAGTTGCGGCGCGGTGAGCAGCGTCAGCAGGCTGAGCACAGGCGGCGAGACGCAATACAGCAGCACGGCGCGGCGGGTGCCGAGCGCGGTTTCGACGACGCTCGCGGCGATCAGCATCGTCAGCAGATCGGTCAGCGCGTGGGCCAAGCCAAAGTGCAGCAGATGGCCGCTCCAGAGCTGCCAAACGGCAGCGCCATCGAGTGGCGCACGCGTCAGTTCGAGTTGCGCGGCCCAGGCTGAGGGAAGCGCGATCGCCGCGAGGCTCATCACCGCGATCGCGATGCTGGCGAGCGGCCAGCGCAGGTTTACATTCACGGCCGGCGGCGCAGGCCGATCAGGATCGCGAGGCCAAGCGCGAGCAGCACGCCGGCGAGGCCCACGCTGCCGCCTCCGCTGTAACCGGGGCGATTGACGACTTGCACACTGCTGTCTGTCTTCATGCGCTCGCGGAAGCGTTCGAGTTCGGCTTTCAGGTTCGGCACCAGATCAATCACCGCGGCATCGAAGCCCGCTGCGCGTGCTTCGCGCGAGGCTTCGCTGTAGTTCACCAGGGTCGAACTGCCCTTGATGTGGCTGGTGCCGGGTGCGCGAAACAGCAGCTTGTGGCTCGCGACGTCGAACACGGCGGCATCCACCATCGTCTGTACATCGTAGCGATCGCCCTGAATTACGTAAGCCCCCACGATGGTCCAGTACAGCATCGACAGCACGCCGTTATCGACGAACTGAACCTGGTCGTAGGAGACCAGCGCGACGACGTCGACATCGAACATCCGCGCCACCTGTTCCAGATTGGCGAAGCCGCCCTTCGCGCGCAGGTAGGACGAGGGGATCACTTCGATCTTGCCGACGTAGGGCAGGCTGGCGAAGTTGCTCTTCACTTTCTCCAGCAACAACGTCTTCTGCTGTTCGGGAATCGCCTTACCCCATTGCGCGGCCGGGGCGAAGGCAATGCCAACGTTCACCGGTGGCCGCAGGGTCGTTACGCCGGGCGCAATTTGCGGCGCCTGCTTGGCGTCCGGAAACAGATACTCGACGGCGCTGCCGGATTGGGTGTGCGTGTCCGTGCGATGCCACAGGCTTGCGCAGCCGGCCAGGACAAGAAGCGCGCATGCGGCGGCGCTGTTGCGAAGCAGTGCGGTGATGTTCATGACTCGTGTTTGGTGTTGATGGTGGCGAGATGCTGTGCGCCACAGCGCGGTGCCGGCGAGCACGATGTTGTGAGTTGCATCGGGTGCGCGCTGGCGTAGCGGATTTCGATACGCAGCTCGCCCTCGACGACCCCGGCGTGTTGACGCGGCGACCAGAGCAAGTTCGTACACCGCCCCAATCAACCGCCAGGCAGGTTCCGTCTGTGGCAACGCTGGACCGTGTGCGAAATCGATCTTGAGGAATGCGAAAACGGGTTCTATCGTGCTTTGAGGCTATGCGCGTCGCGAATCCCATTTGCATGGGGGATTTGCCCATCTGAGCGCGCTCGTGTTGGGAAAATGAATCACTGGAAAAGTGATCTGCACGAACAAAAATGCTGTTGGCATACTTGGCCGGCCGCGCATTGCGGGTTTCGCGTCGACGCGCGCCTTAATCGGGCGATCGGGTCGAGCGGAATTGACCACCGCCGGATACCCCGGCGGGGTCTGGACCACAACAGGAGATGTCCAAGATGATCGTTCGCCGTTCCCTGGTCACGCGCGTGACCGGTATCGCCGCATGTCTCGCGGCGGCCCTTCCCCAGCTTGCAATTGCTGGCGGCACCATCAGCGCGTTCGATGTGCCGCAGGCACCGGTTGAACACACCGATCGCCTGATCGTGAAATACCGCAACACGCTCAACATCGGCGCGCAATCGGCACCTGTGGCGACGCAGCGCGCGCAGGTGTTTGAAGCTGCCGGCGCGCGCCTGGGTGTGACAATGCATGCTTTGCGAAAGACCGCCCTCGGTGCGGACGTCGTGAAGCTCGACCGCAAGGTCACGCAGGCTGAAGCGTCGCAGTTGATCGCCGAACTGAAGGCCCGCGATGCCAATATCGAATACGCGGAGCCGGATCGCATGATGCATGTGCTCTTCACGCCGAACGACACGCGCTATGCCGAGCAGTGGGATCTCTACGAAGCCACCGGGGGCATGCGTGTGCCGGGGGCGTGGGACCAGGGCAACGGCAGCGGCGTGGTGGTTGCAGTGATTGACACCGGCTATCGGCCACACGCCGACCTCGCCGCGAACATCGTTGCAGGCTACGACTTCATCTCCGACACCGCCGTGTCCAACGACGGCGATGGCCGCGATGCCGACGCGAGTGACCCGGGCGACTGGACCAATGCGGGCGAGTGCGGCACCGGCTGGGCTGCAACGAATTCAAGCTGGCACGGCACGCATGTGGGCGGCACGATCGCGGCGCTCACCAACAACAGCAGTGGTGTCGCCGGCATCGCCTACGGCGCGCGGGTACAAGCGCTGCGGGTACTCGGGCGTTGCGGGGGCTACACCTCCGATATTGCCGACGCGATCGTGTGGGCTTCCGGTGGGGCGGTGAGCGGCGTACCGGCGAACCCGACGCCCGCGCGGGTAATCAACATGTCGCTTGGCGGCGGCGGTGCTTGCGATACGACGACGCAGAACGCGATCACGTCGGCGCGTTCGCGCGGTACGGTCGTGGTGGTGGCGGCAGGCAACGAGAACCAGAATGCCTCGAACTCAAACCCGGCGAACTGCTCAGGCGTGATCGCGGTTGCCGCGACGGGCCGCTACGGCGATCGGGCCTACTACTCGAACTACGGCAGCATCGTGACGCTGGCAGCACCGGGCGGAGACATGAGCGGCAGCGCGTCCAACGGCATCCTGTCCACGCTCAACGCGGGCACCAAGTCGCCGGGGGCGGATTCCTACGCCTTCTACCAGGGCACCTCGATGGCGACGCCGCACGTCGCGGCGGTTGCCGCGTTGGTGATCGCAAAGAACCCGGCGCTCACGCCGGATCAGGTGAAGAGCGTGCTGACCAGCACCGTGCGGCCCTTCCCCGGAACCTGCTCCGGTTGCGGTGCAGGCCTCGTGGATGCCAGCGCGGCGATGGCTGCTGCGAATGGTGGCGGCGGTGGAGGCGGTGGCGTGGTCAGCGTGAACGAAGTCGAGCCGAACAACACGCGTACGGCGCCGATGATGTTGTCGCAGCCGTCGAAGGTGGCGGGCACGATGGCGTCCAGCACTGACCAGGACTGGTATCGCGTCGATCTGCCTGCCGGCAAGACGCTGACGGCGACCATGGTGCCGGGCCTCAGCACCGCGGATTACGATCTCTACCTCTACAACTCGCCTGGCACGCAGATCGCGAAGAGCGAACTCGGCGCCGGGAAGACCGATACCGCGAGCACCACCAACACAGGTAGCACCACTGTTACGCGCTATGTGCAGGTGCGCTACTACAGCGGCGGTACCGGCTCGACGAACGGCAAATACTCGCTGAACGCAAGCTGGTAACGCGATAACGCAGTGCCCCTGGGGCGTCGCAATACGCCCCAGGGGCAAAAATAAAAGCCCCGCTTCGGCGGGGCTTTGTTCTACGTCTGCGCCGGATCAGCTTTCCAGTGCCTTACCGACCACTTCCGCTACGTCGCGCGAGAGGCCGTTATGGCTCTGAATGCGTGCGAGTTGAACTCGCGCGAGTGACTGGCGGTGGGTGTCGAACTTACGCCAGCGGTCGAATGTGCGTGCGATGCGCGATGCCACTTGCGGGTTCATCGCGTCGAGCTGAAGGATCGCGTCAGCAGCATATTCGTAGCCCGAACCATCGGCGGCGTGGAAGTGCTTCGGGTTGGCGGCGCAGAAGGCACGGATCAGCGCATACACCTTGTTCGGGTTCTTGATGTCGAACGCTGGGTGTTGCAGCAGGGCGCGCACACGCTTGCCGGTGTCTGCGGTGCGTGCGGTCGATTGCACCATCAACCACTTGTCGACGACCAGCGCCTCGTCCTTCCACTTGTCGAGGAAGCGGGTCAGCGCGTCTTCGCGTTCCGCCACATCGAACTGCGCAATGGCGGAGAGCGCGGCCATCGTGTCGGTCATGTTGTCGGCGCCATCGAACTGCGCCATCACTAGCGCGCGCGACTCTGCGTCGTCGATTTCGGCCAGGTAGCCGAGGCAGGCGTTGCGCAGTGCCCGCGCACCGGCTTGGCGTGCGTCCGGCGAGTAGGGCGCGTCGATCTTCAGCTCGTGGTAGGCGGCTGCCAGGGGGCCTTTGAGTTCTTTGGCAAGATGGCGGCGCAGCGCGAGGCGTGCGGCGTGGATGGCATCCGGATCAACGGTGCCTTCGGTGGCCTCGATCAAAACCACTTCGGAAGGCAGCGCCAGCGCTTCGGCCACCAGTGCCGGATCTCCGCCCGGCGCGAAGGCCGAGCCGAGCAGCGCGCGGATTGCGTCGGCGTAGCTGACAGGAATCCATGCGAGCGAATCGCCATTGCCGGTCTGATAGGCGGCGATCCCGGCCATCAGGATGTCGGTCGCGAGGCGCTGACCGGCTTCCCAGCGGCAGAACGCATCGCTGTCGTGCGCCATCAGGTGCGTGAGTTCGGCCGCGGTGTAGGGGTAGTCGAGCACGACGGGCGCCGAGAGGCCGCGCAACAGCGAGGGCACCGGGGCCGCCGCAACGTCTTCGAACACGAAGGTCTGGCGGTCTTCGGTGACCGACAGCACGCGCTGTGTACCAGCAGCGCAGGCCTCACCAGCTAGGCGCAACGGCAGCTCGCGGCCCTCGGCATCGAGCAGGCCCAGCACCAGCGGCAGGTGGTAGGCGCCGCGCGCGACCGGCTTACCCTCGGCTTCGAGGCGCTTTTCGTAAGCGGTGACCGGGTACTGCTGCGCGACATCCAGCGTGAAGCGCTTGGCGGCAGCATCGTATGCGCTGCGTACGATCAGCTTCGGCGTGCCGGCCTGGTTGTACCAGCGCTTGAACTGCGTCAGGTCGAGGCCAGAGGCATCCTGCATCGCGGCGACGAAATCCTCGCAGGTCACGGCCTGGCCGTCGTGGCGCGCGAAGTAGAGATCCATACCCTTGCGGAAGGCGTCCTTGCCGATCAGCGTGTGAATCATGCGGATCACTTCAGCGCCCTTCTCGTACACCGTGGCGCTGTAGAAATTGCTGATCTCGGCGTAGCTCGCCGGGCGGATCGGATGCGCCATCGGGCCCGCATCCTCAGGGAACTGCGCGGTGCGCAGCGTGCGCACTTCCTGGATGCGGGTGACGCCGGCCGAGTGCATGTCCATGCCGAACTGCTGGTCACGGAACACGGTGAGGCCTTCCTTCAGCGACAGCTGGAACCAGTCGCGGCAGGTCACGCGGTTGCCGGTCCAGTTGTGGAAGTATTCGTGCGCGACAACGCGGTCGATGTTCTGGAAGTCGATGTCGGTGGCGGTGTCCGGGCGGGCCAGCACGTACTTCGTGTTGAAGATGTTGAGGCCCTTGTTCTCCATCGCGCCCATGTTGAAGTCGCCGACCGCGACGATCATGTAGTGGTCCAGATCCATCTCCAGACCGAACACGTCCTCGTCCCACTTCATCGACTTCTTCAGGGCTTCCATCGCATGGCCGCACTGGTCGAGCTTGCCCGGCTCCACGTACACCGCGCAGCGCACCTTGCGACCGGACTTCGTGACGAACCAGTCCTCAAGCACGTCGAGTTTGGCCGCGACCATTGCGAACAGGTAGCTCGGCTTGCGGAACGGGTCTTCCCACTTCGCCCAGTGGCGGCCGCCTTCTTCGTCACCCGCACCGACCGGGTTGCCGTTGCCTAAGAGCACCGGGAACTGCGCCTTGTCGGCGTGGATGGTGACGGTGTACTTCGCCATCACGTCCGGGCGGTCGAGGAACCAGGTAATGCGGCGGAAGCCTTCGGCCTCGCACTGCGTGAAGTAGCCGTCCTTCGAGCGATAGAGGCCGGACAGCTGCGTGTTGGCATCCGGGTTGATCGTGCTAACGGTGGTTAGCGTAAAGCTCTCCGGCAGTTCGGCGTGGATCAGCAGGCGGTCATCGCACAGCGCGTACTCGCCCTGGCCGAGCAGGCGGCCGTCGAGGCGGATTGCCTCCAACTTGAGTTCTTCGCCTGTCAGTACCAGCGCCGCGCTCGGGTCGGCCGCGGCCGGGTTGCGGTGGCAAGCGAGGGCTGCCGTGACGGTGGTGGAGCCGCTCTCGATCGCGATGTCGAGATCGACGGTCTCGATCAAGAAGGCAGGCGGGGTGTAGTCCTTCAGGTAGATCGCTTGTGGCGTGTCGGTGCGCATGGGGGTCCTCGGTCTGGGCGCCGCGCGGCGGCGGGGCAGAAACCGGTGCCTGCGCCCACGCGCACGCCCGTTCCGCCGTTCTGGAATGGAGCGAAATTCTAGTGGAGCAGATCGTGCCCGGTTGTCGTTCATGCGACCGGGAATTGCCGGCGCGGGGCGGGGAATGTATGGAACCGGAAGCCAGAAAGATGAAGCCCGTCGGTGAGGGGGGACTCGACCGACGGGCGGGGGGAGACAAGGACGCTACGGAGGAGGAGAGGCCGCTGGGGGAAGCGACTTCGGGGGGGGACGGGGGGAGTCCGTAACGCCTTGGAACGAATTAGACCAGCCTTGCGATTTCCTATCCTTGCGGGGATTGCGCAATTCAAAAAAAAGTTCGGGGCTGCACGAAAACGGAAGAAACCCATACGGCAGGCCGCTTTGCGGGTAATCCCGCATTGCTTGATGCCGGAATGCGACGGCTGTGACTGCCTGCACAGTTTCCAGACGGTTCCGAATTGACAGCGATTGCTTGTGCGGCCCGTACAAATTGCGCAGGCCTCGGCAATCCGTCCGCGAATCGGGCCAGATGGCTCTGACGACCCGCCCGAGTCGTGGCAGACTCCGCGCACGCATGCGGAGGTCACGGTTGTGTTAGCAGCTCAGGTGTCGGACGTTGATGGCGGTGCAGCGGTGCACCTGGATGCACTTGCGCAACTCGATCGTTTGCGCGAAACCGCGCCGCAAAGAGCCCTCCGCTACGCGGAAGAACTCCTCGACGACGCATTGAGTGCGGCCGACGGCGCGTTGGCGGCGCGCATCCGCCTCGGCCTCGGGGAAGTCTTGCGGGTACTGGGGCGCGTGCCGGATGCCACCACCCACCTTCGCGCTGCGCTCACCTGGTTCGAAGCCAACGGTGATCGCCTCGGCGAAGCCTGGGCGCACCACCATCTTGCAACCGTGTGTGCTGCCAGCGGCCTGCTGGATCATTCACTGCGGCACATCGAAAACGCGCGCGACCTGTTCGATCTGCTCGACGAAGCGCGTGGTCAGGCGCGCGCACTGGTCACTGAAGCGGTCACCTATTCCAATTCCGGGCGCCCGGCCGAGGGCCTGCAGCTGGCGGAGCGGGCCGAGCGCATCTACCGCCTGCGTTGCCCGCAGCACCAGATCGAGCTTGGTTATGCGCTGTACAACCGCGCGACACCGCTGATTGCACTCGGGCGCCACGAGGAGGCGCGAGACGCGCTGGCGGAGGCGCTCGACATCAGCCGCCGTGGTGGCGCCAATCGCCTTGGTGCGCTGGCGTTGGGGCAGATGGGCGTGATCCACCAGTTGCGTGGCACGCTCGACGCCGCCCGCGATGCGATTGAAGACGCCCTTGAGCTGGGCGAGGCGATGGGCGAGCCGATCATCGAGGCCTGGAGCCACTACCACCTCGCCGCGATTGCGGCCGAGATTGGCGACAAGGAGACCTTCGACAACCACATGGATCGTGCGCTGGCCTCGGCGCAGAAGCATTCCTTGCTGGATTGCCACGTCGCCTGCCTCGACCAGTTGCACAAGCACTATGAGCGGATCGGCGATACGACGGCTGCGCTGGCGACACACCGTGAGCTGCTCACCGCGAGGTTGACGCAGCTTGAACGCACCAGCTCTCAGAACCTGCGCTACATGCAGGCGGTGCGTTCGCTGGAAGACACCCGCGCGGACAAGGCAGAGCTGGAAACCCGCGTCGCGGAGCGCACGCGCGAGCTCTCCGAAACCGTGCAGCGCCTGGAGCGCGAAATCACGCGGCGCGAGGAAATCGAGCGTCAGGTGCGTTTTCTGGCCGAGCGCGATCCGCTGACCCGTTGCCCCAACCGGCGCGCACTGATTTCCTTCCTCGGTGAGATGTTGCACGCGGCCGCTGGCGGCGAGCATGTGGCGGTGATCTTCATCGACGTCGACCGTTTCAAACAGATCAACGATTCGCTCGGCCACACTGCGGGCGACAGCGTGCTGTGCGATGTCGCGCAGCGGCTCGCACAGGCTTGCGGCGATGGCGGCCTGTTGTCGCGCTACGGTGGCGACGAGTTCGTCGCAGTGATGCCACTCGAAGCAGCGGTCGGTGCCGGGCGTGCACTGGCCGATCGCGAGCTGGCGCTGGCGGTGGCGCGGGTGCGGCGTTGTTTTGAACAGCCCTTTGCGGTCAGCGGCGAGCAGTTCTATCTGGATTGCAGCATTGGCGCGAGCCTGCATCCGGAGGATGGCAACGAGCCCGAGCAGTTGATCGCCTGTGCCGACATGGCGATGTATGCGGTCAAGCAATCCGGCCGCGGCGGCCATGCGCTGTTTGACGTGTCACTCGCCGAGGCAGCGCACGAACGGCTTGCGCTTGAGAAATCACTGCGCCATGCGACCGAGCGTGGCGAGTTCGAGTTGCGTTTCGAGCCGCGCGTTGCTGCGCGCAGCGGGCTCGTGGTCGCGCTCGAAGCGCTGCTGCGCTGGCGCCACCCGAAGCTCGGCTGGGTGCCGCCGTCACGCTTCATTCCGATTGCCGAAGACACCGGCGAGATCGTGCCGATTGGCCGTTGGGTGCTGGAGCATGCCTGCATGCAGCTCGCCAGCTGGCGCGCGATCGGGCATCACAGCCTGCGCGTGGCGGTGAATGTGTCGGCGCGGCAGATTCGCGATGTGGAACTGCTGCCGGCGATCGAACATGCGCTCAAGGCCAGCGGCCTGCCGCCCGACGCGCTGGAAGTCGAGATTACCGAATCGCTGCTGATCGAAGACCCGGAAGGTGTGGCGCGCGTGCTCGGCCGCCTCAAGGATGCCGGTATCCGCATCTCGCTGGACGACTTCGGCATGGGCTATTCCAACCTCGCGATGCTCGCGCGCATGCCGCTCGACATCCTCAAGCTCGATCGCAGCCTGGTCGAAGAGATGGTGCGCAGCACCCGCGCGGCAACCGTGGTCGCGTCTATCGTCAGCCTTGCGCGCGGTCTCGGCCTCGCGGTGGTTGCGGAGGGCGTGCAGGACGAAGGCACGCGCATTGCTTTGACCGCGCTGGCGTGCGACAGCTTCCAGGGCTACCTGTTCTCGCAACCGCTGACGGCGGACGAAGTCAGCGCGCGGCTCGCAGCCGTCGGCTGACGCGCGCGATCAGAACAGCGCCTGCCAGGATTGCAGCGCCCGCAGCCGGGCGGTCTTCTTGCGCTGGTGCGCTTCCATGCGCTGCAGCACGTCGGCCAGCAGGTCGACCGCGTCGAGGATGTAGGGGCCCTTGTTCAGCATTACGCATTCGGCGCGCACGCCCATTGCCGCATCGGTGATTTCGCCGCGCGAGGCCTGGCCACGCTTGGCGAGCGATTCCAGCACCTGCGTCGCCCACACCACCGGCACCGAGGCCGCCTCGCAGAGCCACAGGATCTCTTCCTGGATTTCGGCGAGGCGCTGGTAGCCCAGTTCCACAGCGAGGTCGCCGCGCGCGATCATCACCGCAGCCGGGTTGCGTCCGGCGGCTGAGACGATGATTTCGGGCAGGTTGCGCACCGCGCGCCGCGTTTCGATCTTCATCAGCAGGGCGGGCGCCTGGGCGCCACGCCGGCCGGCCGATTCCAGCGCCGATTGCAGGCGAGCGACGTCGTCCGCACCCTGCACGAAGGAGTAGCCGACGATGTCGGCGTGGCGCGCAACAAACGGCAGCGCGGCGAGATCCGCCTCGGTCAGCGCCGGCACAGCGAGTTCTGATGCGGGGAAGTTGAGTCCCTTGTCGGCCTTCAGGCGCTTGCCGTCGCTCGGCGCGTGGGTGATCTGTATACGTACTGCGCCGTGGCGCCGTTCGCTGACCTGGCCGCCGAGCTCGCCATCGTCCACCCACACCGGGTCGCCGTGTGCGAGTTGGCCGATGACCTCCGGCAGGCTGCAGCCGATCGCGCGCTCGCCGGCCGGCACGTCGGACGGTGCTCTGGCGAGCCAGAAACTGTCGCCGACACCGAAGCGCGGCTTGTCGCTGGCGCCAGCAAAGGTGGTGGTGCGCAGTTTCGGTCCGGCAAGGTCCATCAGCACGCGGGTGCGCGGTGGCAGGCCGAGCTGATGCTCGACGCGACGCAGCGCTTCGATCGTTGCTGCCCAGTTCGCTTCGTCGCCGTGCGCGCAGTTGATGCGCACGAGTTCGACGCCGCGCTGCAGCAACTCGCGGAGCAAATGCGGGTCGTCGGCTGCTGAATCCGGCAGCGTCACCATGATGCGGGTGCGGCGATGCGCGCTCGGCACGCCGAACACCCGCAGACACTCTTCTTCGAGGCGGCGATTGCCGGCGATGAAGTCGCCGCGCGCCGGCACGGCAGGCTGGTGGGCCTCGGGCACGCCGGCGGCGCGCGCAACCAAGGCGGTGATTGCGGCGAGCGATTCAAGGGTGCGCGATTCGCTACGCCCGAGCGAGGACAGGCCAAATCGCGCCAGCTCTTCCTGCAGCGCGCACAGGTCGCGCCGCCGCAGCGCGAGGTAGCAGGCCAGGTTGCGCGCCGAGGGCGCGAAGTCGGCGCGGCGGATCCAGCCGGCCCATTGGTCCACTAGCCCCTCGCCCTCATCGGCGATATCCGCGCGCAGGGTTTCGAGTTCGGTGTAGAGATTGGCGAGATGCAGTGAAGTCTTGTCGGCGACCGCGGTTGGCATGGTGCGCCCCTCGGGATGCATGGAACAGGGAGCGCGATGATCGCGCGCTGCCATTGCAGGGCGATTGCAGCATGGCGCTTCAGACTGTGGCCCAGGCTGCCGATAACACTGCTTGCACCGGAATCGACCGGCACGGAGACTTCATGACAACGATGATCATGCGGCTGTCGCAGTCGCGCGACGGCGTGTTCTTTGCGGCGCGTTCAGTGACCGACAAACTTGTGATGGGCCTGGTGGGGCTGTTCGGCCTGGTGGTGATCGCGCTCGGTTTGAGTGGCGCCGGGTCGTCAATCGCCTTCGGCGGGACCGTGCTGGCGCTGTTGCCGCTCGCACTGTCGCACAAGCTGGCGCCGGGCGCGACGCCGACGCGGCTGATCGCGATGGCGAGCGTGGTGCTGATGGCCGTGCTGCTGTTGCAGCTGGGCGGCGGCGCTGCGTGGACGCGGCTTGCCGCGGTGGCGATGGTGATGATCCTGCTCGGCTACTGCGATCAGAGAACCGTGCTGTTGGGCGCCGCGCTATGGGCTTGCGTCGATGCGGCCTGGTCGTCACAGCACGCCGTGAGCACTGCCCAGATCGCAGCGCAGTTCGGCGCGATGTTTGTCGTCACCGTGGTGCTCGCCTTCCTCGGTTTCATGCTGCGCACCGTGCTGTTACGCGCGCAGGTGGGCGCGGAGTTCGCCAATGCGGTGAAGGCGGGCAAGCTCGACTTCCGCTTCGACGAGAGGGAGATCGGGCGCAGCCCGATGATCGCAGCGATGCACGCGATGCAGGATGATCTGCGCGGCACTGTGGGCGTGGCAGCGTCGTCTGCACGCGCCGTGGCGGATGCTGCTGCGGAACTTGCTGCCGCCAGCGAGCGGATCGCTGCCGGCGTGCAGGCGCAGGCCGAGGCCAGCGCGAGTGCCGGCCATGTCGCGAGCGACATGGAGCAGACCGTCGGCACGATTTCAGAGCGCGCAGCCGAAGCGGCGAACGCTGCGGTGCGCTCACGCGAAGCTGCGCGCGACGGCGGCGCGGTGATCGGTGAAGCAGCCGATGCGATGCGCCGCATGGCGGAGGCGGTGGAGGCGGCTTCGGCGTCGGTCGAAACCCTGGGCGCCAAGTCGGACGCGGTCGGCCAGGTGGTGCAGATGATCAAGACAGTGGCGGAGCAGACCAACCTGCTCGCGCTCAACGCCGCGATCGAGGCTGCGCGCGCCGGCGAGGCCGGCCGGGGCTTCGCCGTGGTGGCCGATGAGGTGCGCAAGCTGTCGGAGCAGACCAACCGCGCCACCGGCGATATCACGCACATGGTGAGCGAGATCATCGCGGTGAAGAACGACGTCGCCGAACGTATGGCGCGCGCGGTGCAGGAGGTTGAGGCCGGGCTCGGCAATGCGGAACGCGCCAGCGGCGCCATCGAGGCGATCCTCCGTCGCGCCAGCCGTGTGGACGACAACATCGCCGGCATCGAGGAGGCTTTGCGCACGCAACGCGAGGCGGCGCATTCCGTGGCGTCGGCCGTTGCGCGCCTGAGTGCCGTGGCCGCAGAGGCGAGCGGCGAGAGTGTCGCGATTGCGCAGCGCTCGCAGTCGCTCGCGCAGACCGCGCAGGATCTGCATGGTGCGGTTGCGCGCTTTGATCATTGAAACGCACGCTCGCAATTCGGTGACGAATTACTGTCCGAGCCGCCTCTAGCTAGATTGCAACACGGCAGCCATTTGACTTGAATTGCTGGCTTGACAGTTGTCGACCGCAGAATCTGATCTGGCTACACTCCGCCCACTTCGTCAGGCAGCCAAGAAGGCGAAGACTAAAGAAATGCAGATTCCGGTAGCTATCGCGCCAGTCCAGGAATCGAGCCAGAGGATGGAGACAAACCAGAAGAATGACGCCGTAAGAGACAACGGCGATCGGTGAGCGGGTTGCGCTGACCGAAATTGCGGGCCGATCCCAAGCGGGAATCGGCCCGTTGTGTTTTGGGGCGCCGGCGTGCGCTCAGCGGCCAGAGAGCGCCGCGGCGAAGCGATCGAGCCCCGCCTCCAGCGTGCTGCGCGGGCAAGCAAAGTTGAGCCGCACAAAACCCGGTGCGCCGAAATCGCGGCCGTCGGACAAACCGAGACCGGCGGCTTCGAAATGCGCCGCCGGATGTTCCAGCGCATGCTCGCGGCAGTCGATCCAGGCCAGATAGGTGGCTTCCACCGGCGTCATGCGAACACCGGGCAGCGCGGCAATGCGCGATTCGACATGGCGGGCGTTGTCGGCCAGATAGTCGATCAGCGAGCGCCGCCATGGCTCGCCGTCGCGGAAGGCCGCTTCCATTGCGACCAGACCGAGCATGTTCACATGCGGCACGATGCCGGCCATCACGCGCTCGAAGCGGCGCCGCAGGCCGGCATCCGGGATCACCGCGAAGGCGGCGCCGAGGCCGGGGATGTTGAAGGTCTTCGACGGCGCCATCAACGTGATGCTGCGTCGCGCGATCGCCGGGTCCAGCGCGGCAATCGGTACATGGCGCTTGGCCGGGTCCAGCACCAGACCGCAGTGGATCTCATCGGAACACAGCACCACGTCGTGACGCTCGGCGAGTTCTGCGATGCGGCGCAGTTCGTCCGCATCCCACGCGCGGCCGACCGGGTTGTGCGGGTGGCACAACAGCCACAGCCGGCTTTTTGCGAGTGCAGCATCGGCCGCGTCGAAATCCCATTCCCAGCGCGTCTCGCCCCTTACGAGATCGAGGCGTTCCAGTCGACGTTCCGCGAGGCCCGGCGCCGAGAGGAAGGGTGGGTAGACCGGCGTGGCGGTGAACACCGCATCGCCTGTCTCACAGCCCGCACGCACCGCGACGTTGATGCCGCAAACTAGGCCCGGTAGCCACACCAGCCATTCCGGTGCGACCTGCCAGCCATAAGCCTCCGCCAGATGGGCTATGGTCGCGTCGGTGAGCGCGGTGGTCGGCTTGCTATAGGTGAAGTGGCCGAAATCGACCGCTTCGCGCAGGGCCGCGAGCACCGGCGGCGGTGCGGCGAAGTCCATGTCGGCTACCCACATCGGCAACACATCGCGGCCGGCGTAGCGCGACCACTTCATGGACTGTGCGCGATCAGCGAGCGGCAGCGGGGTATCGAAGTCGTACATGTCGGCGGGTGTCCGTGGGCGAGGAGCCGACATGCTACTCCGGCCCGGAAATGACAAACGCGACCGAAGTCGCGTTTGGATGTCGTACAGCCAGTGCTGGACGCGCTGCTTACACCTGAAGGTGCTCGTACAGCGGGGTCGAGAGGTAGCGCTCGCCGAAGGACGGGATCACCACCACGATCAGCTTGCCGGCGTTCTCCGGCCGCTTTGCCAGTTCGGTCGCAGCCCACAGGGCGGCGCCGGACGAGATGCCGACCAGCAGGCCTTCTTCAGTGGCGGCGCGGCGCGCGAGGTCGAAGGCATCGGCGTTCTTCACGCGGACGATTTCGTCGTAGATCGACGTGTTCAGGATCTCCGGCACGAAGCCGGCGCCGATGCCCTGGATCGGGTGCGGGCCGCGCGCGCCACCCGACAGCACCGGGCTGGCGTCCGGCTCCACCGCGACGACCTTTACGCCTGGATTGCGGGCCTTGAGCACTTCGCCCACGCCGGTGATAGTGCCGCCGGTACCGATGCCGGAGACGAAGATATCGACCTTGCCATCGGTGTCGGCCCAGATCTCTTCGGCGGTGGTGTTGCGGTGAATCGCCGGGTTGGCCGGGTTCGTAAATTGCTGCGGAATCAGGTAACGCGGATCGGCGGCGGCCATTTCCTCGGCGCGCTTGATCGCGCCCGGCATGCCTTCAGGCCCGGGCGTCAGCACCAGTTCGGCGCCGTAGGCCTTGAGCAGCAGGCGGCGCTCGCGACTCATGGTTTCGGGCATCACGATCGTCAGCTTGTAGCCGCGCGCGGCGCAGACCATTGCTAGCCCGATACCGGTGTTGCCCGAGGTGGGCTCCAGCAGGATCGTGTCGGGCTTGATCTTGCCCTCGCGCTCGGCCGCTTCGACCATCGAGATCGCGATGCGGTCCTTCACGCTGTGGGCCGGGTTGAAGAATTCGAGTTTTGCGGCGACGGTGGCGCTTGCGCCGCTCGTCAGGCGGTTGATGCGGACCAGCGGTGTGCGGCCGATCAGTTGGGTCACGTCATTCGCGATGCGCATGCTGTGCGTCTCCTTGTAAGGGGAAGGCATCCGGGGTGGTGGCGGGATTCTAGGCGCATGTGCGGTGCGGCCAAAGACCCGCTCGGGCATATACATATGGGGCGCTCACCGGGTGCGTGGAGGCTGTCGGTCGAACTCTCCGGGGCTACGCGAATGCGGCGCCGCGTCAAGTCGGAAAATTGACGATTCCGGGATTGATGGTCTATTAATTCACAATTCCCCCAAAATCGCGGCTTCTGCGCCGCGAACGTTCAGGAGGCGTGATGACGCCACATACCGTTGAGCCAGCGTTGCGCGCGCGAGTGCCGGATGACCGGCTCGATGAGGTGTGGTGCGCGACGCTGTGGGCCGACCCGCAGATGCTTGCACTGCAAGACGAACCCGCCGACCTTGTGTGCGACGGTGATATCGGCGAGTTCGATCTGCCTCCGGATACCTGGGTTTGAGCTGCGCCTAACGCTTTGCCGGCGCGCTCAGGCGGATGCGCGTGCCGCCGCCTTGCGCCAGCAGCAGTGCGTAAACCAGCAACGCAGCGACATGCAGGGTGCCACCGGCTTGTCTCAGCGCAGCGACCCCGCTTGCATCGCCGCCCAGGCGTAGCGCCAGCGAGAGATGCAGCAACGCGAGCGCGAGATACAGCACCGGCCGTACGCGTGGCCGCCAGCCAGTGATCGCAGGCAGGATGATCGGCGCGTGGCCGAACAGCATCGACATGACGAAACCAACAAACACGGCGTGCAGTACCGCGTCGTAGGCGGTATCGCCGGCGCCGAGAGGGGCGTTAGTGCCCGCCAGCACCAATGCCGCGATGGCGAGCCAGATGTAGCCGCTGATCAGGCAAACCGCAGTGAAGCGAGGTTGGCCCGGGCGCCGCAAGGTGACGCGGATCACGTCGAAACGCACCAGCCAAGCGACCCACGCCAGCAAGCTTATCGAGAGCCCGCGCTGTGCCGCGAGGGGGTGGCTCACCGCAAACCACACCGGCACGGCGAGCGCGAAGGCGAGCAGCGGCGGCAGCGCGCTTGCCCAGGCAGGGCGCGGCATCACGCGCGAGAGTTCGAGGCGCTCGGCCGCGATCGTCAGCACCAGAAAGGCGATCCAGCTCAGCGCCGCGGCAGCACTGTGGCCGCCCAGTACATGCACGGCCGCCAGCGGCAGGAAGCTCGCCGCCAACGTCAGCACGTCGGCGTACGGCTCGCGAATCGCGCGGGCCTGCAGGAAGGCAATCACGATAAGACCGACACCGGCGCCGACCCAGATGTACAGCGCCAACTCCCACATGCCCGCAAGGGCGACGATGGTTGCTGTGGCGTTCGCGAGCGGCACTGCGAAGGCCGCTTCGTGGCCATAGGCGATGGCGCGTTCAAGTGCGATCACGGTGCCGAAGAAGCCGCAGCCGAACAGTGCGGCATGCATCAAAGGCCATTGCGCGAGCGGCACGGGCAAGGGGAGGCCAAGGCGGACGAGGCCGGCCCATATCGCGGCGATCAGCGCCGCGAGCGCGCCGGCTACCGGCAGCGTCCGGACCGCATTCATGACATGGCCGCGCGGGCCGCGGGGCTCATACGCTCGGGCGTCCAGGGCGGGTCGAACGTCAGCGTGACATCCGGCTTGTAGTCGGGGAAGTGCGCGGTCAGCGCATCCTCGACATCGGCGATCAGTACGTCGCCGAGTGGGCAGGTGGGGGAGGTCAGCGTCAGCGTGATGCGCAGTGTCGTGCCCTCTGCGCGGGCCTCATAAATCAGGCCGAGCGGCACGATGCCGACGCCCAGTTCGGGGTCGGCGACCTCGCTCAGAGCGTCCAGGATTGCGGCGGAATCGGGTGGGGTGGGTGATGTCATGCAAGGCCTCCGTGCCGCCAATGATAGCCGTCCGGGTGCTGCCGCAAGGGTGCTCTGGCGATCTTGACTCGCATCAATGACCCCACCGGTAGTGGGGACGAGAGTGGCGCCGTCTCAGACGGGTCTGGGCACCGGTCTTTCATTGGGGGAGAGCACATGAACAAGAAGGCGTTATCGATCGCCACGCTGGCCGCGCTGGCCACATTCGCGGGCGGGCCGCTGTGGGCGGCGGACAGCAAGATGGGCGTCACCGACGCAGAGGTGAAGTACCAGGCCGGCGGTTCGCCGTTGGCGGACGTCGAGATGTACCAGGACATCAACCCGAAGGCCCCGCCGATGAGCAAGGCGGAGTTCGACAAGGCGCGCCAGATCTACTTCGAGCGTTGTGCCGGCTGCCACGGCGTGCTGCGAAAGGGTGCGACCGGCAAGCCGCTGACGCCGGACATCACGATCGGCAAGGGCACCGACTACCTGAAGGTCTTTATTGCCTACGGTTCGCCGGCCGGCATGCCGAACTGGCAGACCTCGGGTGAGCTCAGCGAGCAGGATGTCGACCTGATGGCGCGCTATGTGCAGCAAACGCCCCCGCAGCCGCCGGAATATGGTCTGAAGGACATGAAGGCGACCTGGAAGGTCATCATCCCGCCGGAGAAGCGTCCGACGAAGAAGATGAACAACTACAACATCGCCAACATCTTCTCGACGACGCTGCGCGACGCGGGCGAGATCGCGCTGATCGACGGCGACAGCAAGAAGATCATCAACGTCATCAAGACCGGCTACGCGGTGCACATCTCGCGCGTGTCGGCCTCCGGCCGCTACCTGTTCGTGATCGGCCGCGACGCCAAGATCAACCTGATCGATCTGTGGATGGAGAAGCCGGATAACGTTGCCGAGATCCGTGTCGGTCTCGAGGCACGCTCGGTCGATACCTCCAAGTACAAGGGCTATGAGGACAAGTACGCGATCGCCGGCACCTACTGGCCGCCGCAGTTCGTGATCATGGACGGCGATACGCTGGAGCCGAAGAAGATTGTCGCCACCCGTGGCGTGACGGTGGATACGCAGGACTACCACCCCGAGCCGCGCGTCGCCTCCATCGTGGCCTCGCACTTCAAGCCGGAGTTCGTCGTCAACGTGAAGGAAACCGGCAAGACGCTGATGGTCGACTACTCGAACATCGACGCGCTGAAGATCACCGAGATCGGCTCCGCCCGCTTCCTGCACGACGGCGGCTGGGACAGCTCGCACCGCTACTTCATGGTGGCCGCGAACCAGTCGAACAAGATCGGCGTGATCGACGCGAAGGAAGGCAAGCTCGCCGGCATCGCGGACGTGGGCAAGATCCCGCACCCGGGCCGCGGCGCGAACTTCGTGCATCCGAAGTTCGGTCCGGTGTGGGCGACCGGTCACCTGGGCGACGACACCATCGCGCTGGTCGGTACCGACCCGGTCAAGCACAAGCAGTACGCCTGGAAGATGGTCGAGCAGCTGAAGGGCCAGGGTGGCGGCTCGCTGTTCCTGAAGACCCACCCGAAGTCGAACCACCTCTACGTCGATACGCCACTGAACCCGGATCAGGCGGTATCGCAGAGCGTTGCGGTGTATGACACCAAGAATCTCGACAAGGGCTTCAAGGTGCTGCCGATCGCCGAGTGGTCGGGCATCAAGGACGACGGCGCCCGTCGCGTGGTGCAGCCCGAGTACAACAAGGCTGGCGACGAGGTCTGGTTCTCGGTGTGGTCGGCGAAGAACAAGGAATCCGCGATCGTGGTGGTCGATGACAAGACCCTCGCGCTCAAGGCGGTGATCCGCGACCCGCGCCTGATTACGCCGACGGGCCACTTCAACCTCTACAACACGCAGCACGACGTCTATTGATCGTGACACCCGCAGCGACCGCCTCCCGCGCGGCCGCATGCGGGCCGGACAAGGAACGCCGGCGGGGGAAGCGCCGGCGTTTTTTATCGTTTCACCTGCTGAACGGGGAGGGATTCATGAAGGGATTTTCAGTGCTGCTGATCGCGGCAGCCGCGTTGCTCGCGCCGCAGGTGCAGGCCAACGCCGATCTGGCCAAGAAGTACAACTGCCTGGCTTGCCACGCCACCGACAAAAAGCTGGTCGGCCCGGCCTACCAGGACGTCGCGGCGAAATACAAAGGGCAGGCGGATGCCGCCCAAGCACTCGCAGCGAAGGTGAAGGCGGGCGGCAAGGGCGTATGGGGCCCGGTGCCGATGCCGCCAAACAACGTGCCGGACGAGGACATCAAGACCCTGGTGGCATGGGTGCTGGCGGGCGGCAAGTAGCCGGCTGACTCAGCAATGAAGGGCGCCCGTCGGGCGCCCTTTTTTATTGTGTGCTGACTCAGCGCTGCAGTGCCTTGCGCTGGAAGTGGCCGCTAATCCAGCGGGACGCGACGACGATCACCAGCACGCCGAGGAACAGTACGCCAAAGGCTTGGATCAGACGCTTGAAGAGGTGATCGATCAGCACTTCGCCCTGCGCGCGCACTGACTCGGCGAGTTTCATCGCGGCCGGCGTGTCCTTTTCAAGCAACAGCACCAGGCTCTGGATCTGCTGTGCGGTGTCGCCGAGGGCGGCCGCTGCGGCGGTGTACTCGGTGATGTTGAATGGGCGCCCCGGTGGCGGCGCGTTGGGTGGTGGCGGTTCGCCGACCTTCAGCCGCGCCAGCAGGGCATCGGTGCTCTGCACCACGCCGTGCACCGAATCCGATGCCGCGCGGCCCGCCTCCAGGCTTTGTCGCAGCTCGATCAGCATCGCCGTCATGGTGCCCTGCTGTTGCTGCAGGGCTGCGAACATCTGGCGGATGGCGGCCTCACGCTCGCTGCTCAGCGTGCCGGGCATCAGCGCGGCGGTTTCGGCCATCTTCGCTGCGGCGTCACCGACGCGGGTGGAGGTGGCCAGCATCGCGCGCGATTCCGGCATGTCGGCCAGCGCGCTGGAGAGTGAGCGCGTCTGCAGATCCAGCAGCATCGGCGAGCGTTGGGCGTAGTAGATCGCGCGCTCGGCGAGCAGCCGGCTCTGTTCGATTTCCTTCACGGCCGGGCTGAGGCCGGTGAAGGGGTCGAAGCCGATCACGCCGTAGATGCTGTCGTCCGCCGCGTCGCCCGCGCTGATCAGGCCCGATGCGCGCGCGAAATCCGCCAGGCGGTTGAACGCGACGCTGTCGAGCGAGTTAGAGGTCTTCTTCCACGCTTCCAGCTTGTCGCGCAGGTCGTTGCGCTGCGCCGGGCTGAGGAAGTCGACCAGCGCCCATGCGCCGGTTTCTAACTTGCCGAAGGCGTCGACGATCGGGCTGGCGGCCTTGCCGAGGATGGGCGGCAGGCGCTGCTCGACCGCGTGCCGGGTCAGCGTGGCGAGGATCAGCATATCCAGCGCGTTGATCCGCGCATTCGGCCCCGACGCGATCTGCACCGCGGCCGTCGATTGCTTGACCTGGAAGTCATTGAGCAGGCGCCGCGAGTGGGTGTCGGGCACCTGCTCCTCAACCGCGCGCACCGCCAGCGCCACACCGTCCATGTAGCCGTCGGCGTAACGCATCACGCGTTGCTGCATTTGCGATTCGGCGCGCTTGAGCGCCTCCTGCTGCGCGTCGTTACGGCCGAACCAGTTCGCACAGCCACACAGCAGGGCCGCCGCAAGCAAGGCCGTCACCCAGCCGAGGCCCGGCGGCTCATTCGCGGGCAGGGAAGGGCCGGCCCACAGTGCGATCGTCCTCACGATGTCTCCTTGTTCTTCCGGTGGGTGTCTGCGGCACCCTGATTGCATTCTCGACCAAATCGGGCGTGTCTGGAGGCCAATCCGGCTGCGCTTTATCGCTATCGGTCGGCATCCGGCTCAAACATCACGCTCGCGGCGTGCACAGCGCTTGTGTCAGATCAGGCGAAGGCCGATCACCGGACGCCGAATCCCGCGGCTTGACTGCGATCAACGCTGGCGCGGCACCCGCTCGGCATGCTGGCCCCCACATCGCGAAGGGGGAGCGCGAAACCATGTCGCCACACACATTCGATCGCATCATTCGCATCGGCGCCGTTGGCGCGCTGCTGCTGGGCTTCTGGCAGGCGTCCGACGCCTCTGCGGCACCGCCGGCGGAACGCACCGACGCGCTGATCCACCTGGTCCGGCAAGACTGCGGTTCTTGCCACGGCATGCAGCTGACCGGCGGGCTCGGGCCGGCGCTCAACGCGGCTACGCTGGCGAACCGGCCACGCGAGGCGATGCTCGCCACCATCCTGCACGGCCGTCCGGGCACGCCGATGCCGCCCTGGGCACCGTTCCTGAGCGAGAGCGAGGCGAACTGGATACTCGACCAGCTGATCAACGGCTTCCCGCAGGAGCTTGCCCGTGCACATTAATTTCCGCATCGGTGCCTTGCTGCTCGGCGCAGGCCTGCTCGCCGCATGCGCCAGTCAGGCGCCGACACCTGAACTGCGCGGCACCGGGGATCTGGGCGTTGTGATCGAACGCGCCAGCGGCAAGATCGCGGTCGTCGATACCACGCAACGCACCGTGCTCGGTGAGATTGGCGGGCTCGGCGATCTGTCGCACGCGTCGGTGGTGTTCGCCCGAGACGGCCGATTCGCCTTCGTGTTTGGCCGCGACGGTGCACTGACCCGCGTCGATCTGCTGACCCGGCGCATCACGCATCGTGTGCAGCAGGCCGGCAACGCGATTGGCGGCGCGATCAGCCAGGACGGCCGTATCGTCGTCGCGCAGAACTACGAACCGGGCGGCATCCGGGCGTTCGATGCCGCCACGCTGGCGCCGCTCGCCGACGTGCCGTCCACCTACGGTACCGAGGGCAGGCGCTCCAAGGTGGTCGGCCTCGCCGATCTGCCTGGTAACCGTTTTGCGTACGCGCTGTTCGATGCCGGCGAGATCTGGGTCACCGACCTGTCCGATCCTAAGGCGCCGCGCACCGAAAAATACCCTGCCGGCCTGCAGCCCTACGATGGCCTCGTGACACCGGACGGGCGCTACTACCTTGCCGGGCTGTTTGGCGAAGATGGCCTCGCACTGCTGGATCTCTGGCAGCCCGAAAAGGGTGTGCGCAAGGTGCTGCGCGACTGGGGGCGCGGCGACGAAAAGCTGCCGGTCTACAAGATGCCGCATCTGCGCGGTTGGGCGCTGGCCGATGGCTACCTGTGGTTACCGGCGATCGGCCGACACCAGGTCTGGGTGGTGGATACCCGCAGCTGGCAACAGGTTGCGCAGATCCCGGTGGCGGGTCAGCCGGTCTTCGTGATGGCGCGACCTGACGGAAGACAGATATGGGTCAACTTCGCCTTTCCGGATAACGGCAAAGTACAGGTCATCGATTCGTTGTCTCGCAGTGTCGTCAAATCACTGGAGCCGGGTCGGGCAGTGCTGCACCTGGAGTTCCAGCCGCGCGGCGGCGAGGTGTGGCTCTCGGCGCGCGATGACAATCGGGTCAGCGTGATCAACACCGAGCGCTTTGACACGCTCGCAAGCTTTTCCATCGATGCGCCGTCCGGCATCTTCTTCACGACGCGCGCCGCGAGAATCGGATTCTGATGAAACCCAGGATGATGACCGACATGCCGCCGCCCCATTCCGTGCCCTCGAGCGGCGGCTCGGTCGACATCCTTACGCTGCTCGGCGGGCAGGGCGGCGACGAGGCGCATGACGAAGCCTTCGGTTTTGAACTACTGAACCGCTGGCAACGCGACCTGCCGCTTGATCCAGAGCCCTTCGCCCGTATCGCAGAGGCCTATGGCCGCCCGCCACGCGATGTGTTGGCGGCACTGCGCCGCCTGCAACGCGAGGGCGCCATCTCACGCGTCGGCGCGGTGCTCACGCCGGCAGCCTTCGGCGCCTCCACGCTGGCGGCGCTCAGCGTGCCGCCCGATCGCGTCGAATCCGTTGCCGGTTACATCTCGCTGATGTCCGAGGTTAACCACAACTACGCGCGTGAGCATGAGTACAACCTGTGGTTCGTGCTCACTGCTGGCGAGCGGCGCCAGATCGACGCCGCCCTGCAGCGTATCGAGGATGCGACCGGTGCCGTGCCGCTGGATCTGCCGATGCTGGAGGGTTACCACCTGGATCTGGGCTTCGATCTGCGTGGCCCCGAGGCGCGTGCAGCGCGCTCGGTGGACCTGAGTCGCGCGCGAGTGAATCTCGACAGCCGTCAGTGGCGATTGCTTGCCGCGCTGGAGCAAGGCCTGCCATTGGTGCCGCGGCCTTTCGCGCGGCTCGGTATGCGTGCCGACATGCACGAAACCGAAGTGATCGAGCAATTGCGCCACTGGCTCACGATCGGTGCGATCCGCCGTATCGGCGTGGTCGTGCATCACCACGAGCTGGGCATCCGCGCCAACGCGATGTGCGTATGGAATGTGCCGGACGCGCGGGCGGCCGAGGCCGGGCGCCGCATCGCTGCGCTGCCAGGCGTGAACCTCTGTTACCGCCGCGCGCGGGTGTCCGAGCGCTGGCACTACAACCTCTACTGCATGATCCACGGCCGCGAGCGCGACGTGGTGTTGCAGACGCGCGAACGCGCGATCGCCGAAGCGGGCATCGCCGATTGCCCGTCCGAAGTGCTGTTCTCGACGCGCCGCTACAAACAGCGCGGTGCGCGCTACGCGGAGCGCTGAGCCGATGGCGCGCCCGCTCGCAACCGAACCCGCGCAACTCGACCCGATCGACCGCACCCTCATCACCGCGCTGCAAGACGGCATCCCGCTGGTCGAGCGTCCGTACGCTGCGCTGGCCGATGCCCTCGGGATCAGCGAACAGGCGGTGGTCGATCGCATCGCCGCGCTGCTCGAACGCCGTGTGCTGACCCGCTTCGGGCCGATGTTCGATGTCGCGAAGATGGGCGGCGCCTTCGTGCTGGCCGCGCTGGCGGTGCCCGACGAGCGCTGGGATGCGGTGTGCGAGCAGGTCAATACGCTGCCCGAGGTGGCGCACAACTATCGCCGCGAACATGCGCTGAACATGTGGTTCGTGCTCGCCACCGAAACCCCGCAGGGGATCGCCGCGGCGATCGCACGCATCGAGGCTGATACCGGGCTGCCGGTGTATGCCTTCCCGAAGGAACGCGAGTTCTTCGTCGAACTCAAGTTCACCGTTTGATCCGGAGCGCGCGAGATGGACGACACCGAACTCGACCGCCGCATCGTGCTCGCCACCCAGGCCGGGCTGCCGCTTACGGTGGAGCCTTTCCAGGCGCTTGGCGAACAACTGGGCGAGCAGCCCGGGCGCATCCTCGAACGCTTCCGCGCGATGCAGGCCGACGGCCGCGTGCGCCGCATCGCCGCGGTGCCGAATCACTACGCGCTGGGCTATACCGCCAACGGCATGTCGGTGTGGGATGTCGATGATGAGCAGGTCGACGCGCTCGGCGAACTGCTCGGCCACATGGACTGTGTTACCCACTGCTATCGGCGGCCGCGCCGTCTGCCTTTGTGGCGCTACAACCTCTTCGCGATGGTGCATGGCCACACGCGCGACGAGGTGCTCGCGCGTGTCGCACAGATCCAGGCAATGCTCGGCGAGGCCTGCCGCGCGCACGACGTGCTGTTCTCCACCGCGATCCTGAAGAAGACCGGCCTGCGTATCGGGGGCTGAGCGTGCCGGCTGTCGCGCCGCGCCTGCGCACGCCACAATCGTGGCCATGATGTTCCGCCCCTGCCTGCCGCACCGCCTCGCCGTTTGCCTGCTTGCCACGCTGGCCGCATGCCCGCCGGCCTTCGCCGACGACGAGCCAGCCGCCAACGCAGCCGCCGCGCAGCGCTACCCCTGGCGCTTCCAGTTCAAACGCCAGAACACCGATCGCGGCACCGCCGACGAGTCCACCCGCAGCACGCTGCGGCTGGAGTACTTCCCGCTTTCGCAATTGTCGCTGTTGCGGCTCGACCTGCCGTTTCCGGATGCCGATACCGGCTACAGCGGCAAGATCCTCGACCCACGCCTCGGCGACATCAAGCTGCGCGCCGATCTCGAAGCGGTGCAGGCGTTCGGCCTGCCGCTTACGGCGTACGCGGAACTCACCTTGCCGACCGCCGACCCGGCCAGCCTTGGCGGTGGCAAGTACCAGATCGCACCCGCTGTGCGAACCCGGCTGCCGGCCGGCGCCTACCGCATCGATGACAGCAAGCACGCACTGACGCTCGGCGCCGTCGTTCAGCAGGTGCTGTCGTTCGCCGGTGACGAGAGCCGCAAGGACATCGACTACACCAAGCTCGAAGTGAGCCTCAACGACGGCTGGGGCGAAGGGCGCTTCGTGAAGCTCACGTTCAAACCGGCGATCGACTGGGAGCAGGGCGGCAAGAGCGGCGCCACCGCCGAACTCGAAGGCGGGCTGCGGCTCGCACCTGAGTGGGAGGTGGCGCTGATGGGCGGCGGCCTGCTGTGGGGCAGCGGCGTACCCAGCACCTACCGGCGGCGGATTCAGCTGACCCTCGGCTACCGGTTCTGACGCCCGCGGCGCCGCGGCCTATGCTGAGAGCAGGCCCCGGCGGTGCGACGCGGTCGCCTTCGCCGCGGGTGGAGGGCCGAACATGGCCGATGCCGCCGCGCAGCGCGACCAACGCTGTGCGCAAGCGCTAGAAATCGCTGCCGCCCTGCTGCGCGAAACGCACCCGGGCCGCGAATTCGCGCTCGATGCGGACAGCGCCTTTGGCCGCGACCTGGAGCTCGACAGCCTCGGCCGCGTCGAACTGATCAGCCGCATCGCCGACGCGCTGAAGCTGCACTTCCCCGAGCGCGCCTACGCTGAGGCTGACACGCTGCGCGAGTTGCTGCGCTGGGCCGGCGAACAACCGGCCGCAAGCGCAGCAAGCCCGCTGTCGCTCGACACGGCACGCGAGCAGGGCACGCCGGTACATGCGCAAAGCCTGGTCGAGGTGCTCGAATGGCGCGCGCAGCGCGAGCCGGATCGCCTGCATGTGCTGCTGCTGGACGACGCGGGCGCAAGCCAGCCGCTTAGCTTCGCCGAACTGTGGCGAGAAGCCGGCCAACGCGCCGCGGCGCTGCTCGCCGCCGGCTTGCGCGGTGGGCAAAGCGTGGCGCTGATGCTGCCGACCGGGCGCGACTACCTCGTCAGCTTCTTCGGCGTGCTGCTCGCTGGCGGCGTGCCGGTGCCGATCTACCCGCCGGCGCGGCTGGCACAGATCGACGAACATGTACGGCGCCACGCGACGATTCTCGCCAACGCCGAGGCGCGTCTGCTGATCACGGTGCCGCAGGCCAAGCCGGTGGCGCTGCGGCTGCGCGCAGCGGCGCCCGGCATCCGCGCGGTGCTGGCCCCTGAGGATCTCGTCGGCACCGCGCAGCATGTGATGCACCCGGCGGCCGATGCGCTTGCGCTGCTGCAATACACCTCCGGCAGCACCGGTGATCCGAAGGGCGTTGCGCTGAGCCACGCCAACCTGCTCGCCAACCTGCGCGCGATGGGGCAGGCCTGCCGCGTCACACCGCAGGACGTGTTCGTCTCCTGGCTGCCGCTCTATCACGACATGGGCCTGATCGGCGCCTGGCTGGGCGCGCTGTACCACGGCTTTCCGCTCGTGCTGATGTCCCCGCTCGCCTTCCTCGCCAACCCGGCGCGCTGGCTGCAGGCGATCTCGCAATACCGTGCGACGCTGTCGGCCGGCCCCAACTTCGCCTACGAACTGTGCGTGCGCAAGGTGCCGGATGCGCTGCTGGGCGAGCTGGATCTTTCAAGCTGGCGCTTCGCGTTCAACGGCGCCGAGCCGGTCAGCCCGGCCACGCTGGAAGCCTTTGCCGCGCGCTTCGCGCCGGCCGGCTTGCGGCGCGAAGCGCTGGCGCCGGTGTATGGGCTGGCCGAATGCTCGGTCGGCCTGGCTTTCCCGCTGCCGGGCCGCGGGCCGCGCGTCGATCGCATCCGCAGCGTGCCCTTCATGCAGGCGCGCCGCGCCGAGCCCGCCGCAGCGGGCGCCGCCGCGGTGCAGATTGTCGCCTGTGGCCGACCCTTGCCCGGGCATGAGGTACGCGTTGTGGATCTCGCCGGCGACGAATTGCCGGAACGGCGCATCGGCCGGCTGGAATTCCGTGGCCCTTCTGCCACCGCAGGCTATTTCCGCAACCCGGTGGCGAGTGCGCGGCTGTTCCACGATGGCTGGCTCGATACCGGCGACATGGCCTACCTCGCCGACGGCGAGATCCATCTGACCGGCCGCATCAAGGACATGATCATCCGCGGCGGCCGCAACCTCTACCCCTACGAGCTGGAGCAGGCGGTCGGTGCGCTGCCCGGCGTGCGCCGCGGCTGTGTGGCGGTGTTTGCGTGTGCGCCGGCGGGCGGCGGCAGCGAGCGCCTGGTCGTGCTGGCCGAAACGCGCGAGCACGACGCCACGGCCCGCGCCGCGCTGCAGCGGCGCATCGCGGAATGCACGCAAGCGGTGCTTGGTGAAGCGGCGGACGACATCGTGCTGGCGCCGCCGCATGCGGTGTTGAAAACCTCCAGCGGCAAGCTGCGCCGCGCTGCAACGCGTGAGCGTTACCTCGCCGGCGAGCTGCGCCAGCGAGACTGGCCGCTGTGGGGGCAAGGCCTGCGCTTGCTCGCGCAAGGCGGGCTGGCGCGCGCCCGGCTCATGCTGCGGCAGGCCGGCCGGCGCCTGTGGTCGTGCTGGGCTTTCGGTGCTTTCGCATTGCTGGCGGTGCCGACAGCACTGCTGCTGGCGCTGTGCCCGCGCCACGCGTGGTCGCGCGCCTGGGTGCATCGTGCCGCGCGCGGCTGGTTAGGGCTGTGCGGGCTCTCGATCGAGATGCCTGCGGCGCTTGCGGCGCCGGCCGGGGCGCATCTGCTGGTGTGCAACCACGCGAGCTACCTCGATGGCCTGCTGCTCAGCGCGATACTGCCGCAGCACTACCGCTTCGTCGCGAAGGCGGAGCTGGCGCAGCAACGCGTGGCCGGCAGGCTGATGCGCGGGCTCGGCGCGCTCTTCGTTGAGCGCCACGATGCGCTGCGCGGTGCCGAAGATGTGGCGCTGCTGGTTGATGCCCTGCGGCAGGGCGCGTGCCTGGTGCTCTTCCCCGAGGGCACCTTCACGCGTGCGGCCGGGCTGCGCCGTTTCCACAGCGGCGCCTTCCTCGCCGCCGCCCATGCCGGTGTGCCGGTGGTGTGCACCGGGCTGCGCGGTAGTCGCGCCTTGCTGCGTGACGGCACCTGGCTGCCGCGCCGCGAGTCGCTCGGCTTCGAACAGGGCGCCACGCTACAGCCCGACGGAAACGACTGGCCGGCGGCGATGCGCTTGATGGCGGCCACGCGCGGTGAACTGCGGCGTTTGTGCGGCGAACCGGATCTTGAAACGGGAGCTCAGGACGGCGCGTGATCGCGCTTGCGCGCAGCGTGGCTGGGGGCCGAGAGGGCCGTTCGCAGCAGCTCGGGCGTGGCGCGTTCGCTGTCGATCATGAGGGTGATCGATTGTTCATCCGCATCGAGCGGATCGCTGTGCGCGAGCTGATGCGCCAGCACATCGGCTGTGGCCTCCGACGCATCCTGCCGCGCCAGGGCTCGCGTTTGAAGACGCTTGAGCAGCGTCACCGCTTCAGCCTGACAGCTGAGGATGCGGCAGGGCACATCAAGCTTCTGCGCAATGGCACGGAAGCCATCGCGTTGCCAGCGCTTGAGGTTGGCCGCGTCGATGACCACGCTGTGGCCGTCGGCCAGCAGGCCGGCTGCGAGCGCTGCCAGCCGCGCATAAGTGGCGCGCGTAGCCCCGTCGGCGTAGATGCCACCGTCGATCGGCGAACCGCTGCGGCTTGTTGCTGCGAGGCCGTTGAGACGCTTGCGTTCAACGTCGGAACGCAGGCGCACCGCACCGATCAGTTCGAGCGCAGCGCCCGACCAGTGCGACTTGCCGCTGCCGGATGGTCCGTGCATCAGCAGCAGTTGTGGCGCCGGTTTGCGCAAGGCTCGTGCGGCGCAGGCGAGGTAGCGCGCACGCTCCGCCATCGCCTGCGGGTGACTGGCGGCATCCGGTTGCGCGGCACGAATGCCGGCGACGAAGGCGCGCACCAGCGCGCGGTAGGCGTGGTGGAAGCGCAGCGCCGCGAGGCCCGGGTAGTCGCCGCTGTGTTCGAGGTAGCGGTTCAGGAAGCGCCAGGCGTAATCGCTGCGGCCATGGGCTTCGAGGTCCATGAACAGGAAGGCGACTTCGCTGATCACGTCCACCCAGCGCAGGTTTGCACTGAACTCGATGCAGTCGAACACCTGCGGCTGGCCATGCAGCAGCGCGATGTTGCCCAGGTGCAGGTCGCCATGGCCTTCGCGCACGAAGCGCTCGCGCTTGCGCACCGCGAAGAAGGCTTCGAGTCGCGCGTACTCGGCCGCGCACCAGGCATCCAGCCGGCTCAGCAGCGCACCTTCGTCGGCGGTTTGCGCGCTGGCGCGCAAAGGGGTGATCACATTGGCGACCGGCTCCCACACCGTGGCGCGCGTGCCGTAGGGGTCATCGATGCCCGCACGCGCGATGCGCTGGTGGAAGTCCGCCACCGTGTCGGCGATCGCGTCGATGAGGTCGGCCGTCAGTGCACCACGCGCAGCGATGCGGTCGAGCAGCCCATCCTGCGGAAACTCGCGCATCCGTACCGCATAGTCGATCGCATCGGTGGCGTCGGTATCGGTGCTGATGCGCGGCGCGTGCATGTCACCGCAGATCGCCACGAGCGCGAGATACAGACCGGGGGCGAGGCGGCGGTTCAGGCGCAGCTCGGCTTCGCAATCAGCGCGGCGCAGCGCGAGCGTATGGAAGTCGACGAAACCCAGATCGACCGGCTTCTTCAGCTTGTAGGCGAAATCGCCGGTCAGCAGCACCCGCGAGATGTGCGTTTCCAGCAGCCGCACTTCACCGACCGGATGCGGATAGCACGCGGGCTGGCGCAGCGCTTCAACCAGTTGGCGCTGTTGGGCGTCGGGATCGAACGGAGGGACCTCGGGGTTCATGGTGATCGCGGTCAGTGCGGGCGGAAACGCGATGGCTTGCCGCTTTCTCACCGTAGGCGACCGCAGCCGGCAAAGCAATCGTGCGCGCTGGCGACGTTGATGCAGCACTGATCTGCGCTACAGTCGCCGCCATGTCTGCCTTGCTCGAAACCCTTCCGCCGCAGCCGCGTGTGCTGCTCGATTCCAACACCGTGCTCGCGCTGTGGCTGTTCCGCGACCCGAAGCTGCCGCACCTGCGCGAGGCCTGCGAAGCGGGTCGGTTCGCGCTGCTGGCGCGTGAAGAAACGCTGGAAGAGCTGCGCCGCGTGCTTGCCTATCCGCAGTTCGCGGTGGCGCCGGATGCGCAGGCCGCGTTGCTCGCCGAATACCGCGCGCGGGTCGAGCTGGTGCCGGCGATCGAACTGGAATACCTGCTGCCGAAGTGCCGCGATACCGACGACCAGAAGTTCATCGAACTGGCGTTCACCGGCAACGCGAACCTGCTGCTGAGCCGTGACAAGGCGGTGCTGCGGCTGGCGAAACACCGCCTGCTGCGCGAGCGCGTCGCGATCATCACGCCCGAGGCGTTCGAGCGCTGGCTGTCAGTCGCTGCGGGCTGATTAGCCGTTGCTGCGCTTGGCACCGTCGTCGGCGATCCTGGCGGCCTGCAGCCAGCGTTTCGGATCGTCCGGATTAGGCAAGGGGCCGACCTCCGGGTTCTTCAGATAGATGACGTTGCGTTGCGCGAGCTTCGCGTGGCGCAAGGACTCGGCGAACTCCTTCTGGAATGCGGCCTCGAAGGAGCCGTCGGCGATTGCGCGTTCGAGCCCGCGTTGCACGCGCTCCGCCAGCGCGGCGTTGCCCTTGCGTACGAAGAAGTAGTCCGGCAGCGGGTAGTTCAGTGCGAGCGTCTCCTCGACCATCAGGTCGGGAAACCGCAGCGCGCGCGGTTCGATCTCGCGGTACGGCTCATGCACGCCACGCGGGAAGAAATCGAATTTGCCGTTGGCCAGCATATCGAAAAGGTCCTCGTAGTTCTCGGTGGTCACGACCTTCAGCCCGTTGCCGCGCAGCACCTTGGTATCCAGCCAGTCTTTCAGCTGACCGGCGCTCAGCGCCTTCAGGTCGTCGAGCGTGCGTATCGCGGCGAAGCGGGGCGCGAGTTTGCGATCGATGATGAAGGTGCGGATACCGAGGATGCCTTTGCGGATGCAGATCGGGATCGCCTGCAGCCGTTGGTTGAGGTCGCGATCCGGCGGGTAGTTCGCAATGTCGATCAGCCCGCCGCGCTCGATCTCGGCCTGGATGCGCGCATTGGTCATCGGCTCGGATACCTGCACCGCGCGGGCTGGACCATCCTCCTCTGCGGTCTTGTCGAGCGCCAGTTGCAGGATGCGCACCGGATAGGTGTAGCGGAAGTCGGTGGGGTTGGCACCGCGTGGGAAACGGATGATCGTTTCGCCCGCCTGGGCGGCCATCCCCACAACAAGGCTTGCAGCGAGCAGCAGTACGCGGACGCAGCGCGGCACGGAATTCCCCCCGGTGTTTTTTCCTCAAGCCTAGCGCGTTCGCGACGCGCGGGGTAGGGTCACTCCGTCTGCAGCGCGCGCTGGATCAAGCTTTCCACATCGCAGCCGGCGGGCAGGGTGCCGAAGCTGTAACCCCAGTCGCCCGCCAGGCGCGAACGGCAGAAGGCCTGCGCGATGCCGCCGGGCGCGTGCTGCAGCAACAGCGCAGCTTGCAGCGCGAGCACGATGTCCTGCGCGAGGCGGCGCGCGCCGATCGGGTCGAGCTGGGCCGCGGCGAGCGTGCGCTGCAGCGTGCCGGTGAAGTGGTCGAAATCTGTATTGCGACCGGCCGCGGGCGCCAGTTCGGCGGCCAGTGCCTCGGCTGCGTGCGGGCTGCGGCCGAGCGCGCGGATCACGTCGAGGCACATCACGTTGCCCGAGCCCTCCCAGATCGAATTCACCGGCATCTCGCGGTAGATGCGGGCGTGCGCGCCGGATTCGACGTAACCGTTGCCGCCCATCACCTCCATCGCTTCGGCGGCGAGCTCCGGCCCGCGCTTGCACACCCAGTATTTAGCCGCGGGCGTGATCAGGCGGCGCAGGTGTTGCGAGGCGTCATCGTGTTCGTCGAACGTGCGAGCGAGGCGTAGAGCGAGCGCGATGGCGGCTTCGACTTCGAGCGCCAGATCGGCCAGCACGTTGCGCATCAGGGGCTGGGCGACGAGCTTCGCGCCGAAGGCGCCGCGGTGGCGGGCGTGGTGCAGCGCGCGCGTGAGCGCCTGGCGCATCAGGCCGGTGGTGCCGAGCACGCAATCGAGCCGCGTGTAGGTGCCCATTTCGAGAATCGTCGGCACACCGCGCCCGGCCTCGCCGAGCAGGGTGGCGTAGGCGCGCTGGAACTCGACTTCGGACGAGGCATTGGAGCGGTTACCGAGTTTGTCCTTCAGGCGCTGAACCAGCACCGGGTTCTTCGTGCCGTCCGGCCGCCAGCGCGGCACGAAGAAGCACGACAGCCCACCGGGCGCCTGCGCCAGCACCAGATGCGCGTCGATCTGCGGGCAGGAGAAGAACCACTTGTGGCCGGTCAGCGCCCAGGTGCAGTGGCCGTCGGGCTCTGCCCAAGTGGTGTTGGCGCGAACATCCGAACCGCCTTGCTTCTCGGTCATGCCCATGCCGATCAGGCCGCCGCGCTTGTGTGCGAAGGGCACGTCGCGCGGATCGTAGTCGCGCGACATCAGGCGCGGCAGCCAGTCGCGGGTGAGCTGCGCGTCGCGCGCGAGTGCGGGGATCGCCCCGTAGGTCATCGTCGTCGGGCACAGCGATCCGGCCTCGACCTGCGCCTGCATCAGGTAGCCGGCCGCGCGCGCGGCGTGGGCGCCGGGGCGCGGTTCGGCCCACGGCGAGGCATGGAAGCCGCGCGCGACGATGCCGCGCATCAAGTCATGCCAGGCGGGGTGGAATTCGACTTGGTCGACCCGGTTGCCACGCGCATCGAAGGCCTGCAGCACCGGGCCGTAGGTGTTGGCGAGCCGGCCGGCCTCGAAGACCTCGACGCGCCCGAGCGCAGCGCCGGTGGCGCGCAGCGTGTCGGCCGCCCAGCCTGCACCCTCGCGGGCCGCCGCTTCGCGCAGCGCCGTGTCGGCATCGAACAGGTTGTAGTCGCCCAGATCCGGAGACTGGTTGGTGACTTCATGCGTGGGCCAGCTCATCGCGCGAATCCTCGGTCAGTTGCCGCGCTGATTCTGCTGTACGCGGGCGTATGGATCACGCTGCGCTGCGGTATCCGGTACGCTAGCGCACCATGATGCGCATCACGCTGCCCCTGCACCGTATTGTTCCCGGTCTGTTCCCGCTGTTGGTGGCGACCGGCGCTTTTGCAACGACGATAGGCGAACTGCAGGGCAGCGGCCATCTCAGCCCTTACGCCGGGCGCAGCGTTGAGGACGTGCGCGGCATCGTCACCGCGGTTTCGCGCAACGGCTTCTGGCTGCAGGACGAAACGCCGGATGCGGACGAACGGACTGCCGACGCGGTCTTCATCTACGTCGCCAAGGGCGCCAAGCCCGCTGTCGGCGACCGGCTCGGCGTGAGCGGCCGCGTCGGCGAATACCGGCCCGGCCGCAACCCGGACAATCTGACGATCACGCAGATCGACGACGCGCGCTGGCAGCGCCTGGCGAGCGGCGTGCCGCTGCCGGCGCCGGTGCGCATCGGCGAGGGCGGACGGTTGCCGCCCACCACCGCAATCGCGCCCACCGTGGGCAATGTCGAAGCCGCACGTCGCGCGCTGGAGCCCGCCCGCTACGCGATGGATTTCTTCGAGAGCCTCGAAGGCATGCGGGTTGAGATTGACGATGCCGTTGCCGTGAGCCCGCGCGGTAAGCGCGGCGAGCTGGTTGTGATCGCTGCGGCACAGGCGCAGACCGGGCTGCGCTCGGCGCGCGGTGCGTTGACGATTGCGCCGGGGGCTTTCAATCCGCATCGCATCCTGATCGACGATTCGCTCGCTGCGACGCCGGCCGGTGTGACGGTGGGCGATCACCTGCGCGGCGTGCGTGGCGTGGTCGACTACGCCTACGGCAGCTATCGGCTCAAGCTCACCGAAGCGCCGCAGTTGGTGGCGCAAAGCTTGCCGGCGGATGCCGCGCCGCCGCTCGCGCCGGGCCAGCTCTCGGTCGCCGCCTACAACGTCGAAAACCTCGGCGGCGATGCGCCGCAGGCGCGCTTCGGTGCGCTGGCGCGGCAGATCGTCGGGCCCCTGCGCGCCCCGCATCTGCTGGCGCTCGAAGAAGTGCAGGACAGCAGCGGCACGCGTGACAACGGCGTGACCGACGCAACGCGCACGCTGACGCGGCTTACCGATGCAGTCCGTGCCGCGGGTGGGCCGGCCTACCGCTGGATCGACGTGGCGCCGGAGAACAACGCGGACGGCGGTGCGCCCGGCGCCAACATCCGGCAGGTGATCTTGTACGACCCGGCGCGGGTGCAGCTCGACGGCAGTGTGGGCGGGGCGCGTGAAGCGGTGGCGATCGGCCTTGGCGGCAAGCTGCAACCGGCGGCGGGACGCATCGCGCCGAGTGACTCGGCGTTCGAGTCCAGCCGCAAACCGCTGGCCGCGCAGTTCACGGTAGCGGGCAAGCGCCTCGTCGTGGTGGCCACGCACTTCGTTTCCAAGCGCATGGATCAGCCCTTGTTCGGGCCGCAGCAACCGCCCTTCGCCGGGTCGGAAGTGCAGCGCGCGGCGCAGGCCGCGGTGGTGGCCGACTTTGTGCACACGCTGCGTGGCCACCGCGCCGATGTGGCGATCATCGTGCTGGGCGACTTCAACGACTTCGCCTTCGGCCCAGCCGCGCAGGCACTGGAGAGCGCCGGCCTCGCCAACCTCACGCTCGGCCTGCCGCCGCAGGAACGCTACAGCTTCATCTACCAGGGCAACGCGCAGGCGCTCGACCATGTGTTCGTGTCTCCGGCGCTGGCGGAGTCGCTGCGCGGCTACCAGATCGTGCACCTGAATGCCGAATACCCGGACGCCCAGTCGGATCACGATCCGGTGCGTGCGGTGTTTGCGATCGATGCCATCCCGCGCTGAACGCCAGCAAGCCTTTCCTCCGGTTGCTGCTGCCGGTGCGCGGGTGCTGATCCTCGGCTCGATGCCGGGTGAGGCCTCGCTCACCGCGCAGCAGTACTACGCCCACCCACGCAATGCGTTCTGGCCGATTGTCGCTACGCTTTTCGGCTTCGATCCGGCCGCACCGTATGCGGACCGCTTGCAGCATTTGCAGGCGGCAGGCGTGGCCTTGTGGGATGTGCTGGCGGCTTGTCGCCGTGTCGGCAGCCTGGATTCGGCGATCGAGGACGACAGCATCGAGCCGAACGATTTCGCCGGCTTTCTGGCCACCTACCCCGGCATCACGCGGATCGCCTTCAATGGCACCGCCGCCGAAACCCTGTTCCGGCGCCATGTTTTGCCGCGGCTTGATGCGAGGGCGCGCGCGATCGAGCGCATCCGCCTGCCGTCGACCAGTCCGGCGCACGCGAGTTTGCGCTTCGATGACAAGCTCGCTGCCTGGCAGCACGTTTGCGCCTGGCCTAGCGATCCCGGGTGATGCTGCCGTCGGCAAGGTTGAAACGCACGGTGGCGTCGGGCCCGCGCAGCGCGAAGAAGATAACCTGCGGTGGCTGTTTGCCGCGCCCCTGCTCATAGCGTACGCGCGTTGCGCCTGCGAGCGGTGGCTCAATCCGCAGATAGTCGGGCCACTGCGGTAGATATGCTGGCACCAGCATCTCTGGTCGTTCGGGCCAGCGGCCGTTTTCTGCAAGGTAGCGCTGAAAGGCCGGCGCCGCGTGCTGGAGGAAGCTGATGCGCTGCTGCGTCAGCGCGCGCAGGTCGCTGTCAGCCCTGACAGCCGATACCCCGATCACCAGCAGGCCGGCGACGGCCAACACCGCCGCTTGGAGATGCTGCCGGCGCGGCAACACCGGCCGCAGCAGCCGCCAAAGATTCTCCAGCAAGCGCGCCGACAGCACGAAGCATCCGGGCAGGGCCAGGATCGCCGTCACAAAAGTGCCTTGCAGCGTCAGCGACGACAGCGCCGGGATCAGCGCCAGCACGAATGCCAGCAGTGCATGTTTGCGCATCATGCCTCAGTGCTGTGTATGTGGCAGTGCCTGATGCGGCACGCCCAGCTGGGTGGCGATTTCGTGCTTGGCGTGCGCGGCGAGGTGGGCGCGCTCGGCTTGCGAATCGATGGCCGGCAAGACCCAGGCTTCGGCGACCAGACCATCTGCCAGCGTGATCGCGCGCATGCACTGCCACAGCGAGATATCGCCGTCGTAAGCCGGTGCGGGGCTGATCGGGTGTTGCGGATCGCGGTAGCGGATCGCCACCGGCGCCACCGGCACGCCGGCATCCACCGCTGACTGCAGCAGCGCGGGGCGGAAGGGCAGCATGTGCGTGCCGTTGGTGGTGGTGCCTTCGGGGAACACCACGATCGAGACACCTGCCTGAAGATGCTCGACCATCGATTCCGCGGTGCGGCGCGCGGCCGCGCGATTGCCGCGCTGGATGAAGATGGTGTCGGTGTTGGCGACCAGCCAGCCGACCAGCGGCCAATCCTTCACATCGTCTTTGCACACGAAGGTGCAGGGGCGCAGCGCGTTGATGACGAAGATATCGAGCCAGGAAATGTGGTTCGCAACGATCAGCGCACCACCGCCCACCACTTCGCCGTGCAGCACCGGCGTGACGCCCAGGCAGTTGAGCAGTTGGATCGACCAGCGCTGCTTGGCAGCCAGTTGTTGCGCTTCGTTCCAGCGCGGGAAGCGGATCGCGACGATGGCGCAGCCGCGGAAGAAATGCAGGATGGTGCGCAGTAGCCGCCAGGCGGCTCGGATCTGTTTGAACAAGGCAAGTACGGGTCGGCGGGGCTGCGGGCTGGCCGGGCGCATCGCGCCGGCCACGTGCGCCATGCGGCCCTGTGCCGGCCGTTGGCGTGGCGCGATTGTAACCCGTGCCCTCCGGGCGGCTCCCAGTGCCCCGCGTGCCAAAGGCGTGACCGTAGCGGCCAGCCCCGGCGCCGAAACGACTGCAATCACTCGCTGCGCGAAGCGATGAAGTGGCGCGCGTAGCGGGCGTCGGTGTGGCCCATCGGCAGCAGCAGCAACAGATCGGCGGTGTTGAAATCCGGATCCCATGCCGGTTCGCCGCAGACCATCGCGCCGGCCCGCATGTAGCCCTTGATCAGCGGCGGCAGTTCGGCGCGCTGGCCGTTGCGCAGCGCTTCCAGCGGCAGGCGCAGGCGCGGAAAGCCGCGCCATTCGGCCGGCGCCTGGTGGGCTTCGAGCTGGTCGTAGATCGCCGCGGCGGCGTGGCCGCCATCGGCCATGCTGATGCTCGCGCAGCCCATCAGGTATTCGTAGCCGTTTTCCTGCATGAAGCGCGCAAGGCCCGACCACAGCAGCGCAATCACAGCGCCGCTGCGGTATTCCGGGTCGATGCAGGAGCGGCCGATCTCGACCAGGCGGTCGCGAATCAGGTGGAAGCGGGTCAGGTCGAATTCGGTTTCCGAGTAGTAGCTGCCGATGCGGCGTGCGGCGCTCGGCGTGAGGATGCGGTAGGTGCCGACGATGCGGCCCTGCGCTTCGTCGCGCACGATCAGGTGCTCGCAGAATGGATCGAAATGATCGCGGTCGACGCCGTGTTCGCGGCTGTTGAGGCGCGCGCCCATCTCGTCGGCAAACACGCGCCAGCGCAGCTTCTGCGCCTCGCGGATCTCGGTCTCGCAGCTCGCCAGCCGCACTTGCAGATCACGCGTACGGGCCCGCTCGGGCCTGGATTCGATTTGCAGCATGCTTCTCACCCTGTCTTGTCCGTTTTTTGTCGGGGTGACTCTAGAATCCGGCCATGACCCAAACATGACGCGTGCGTTACCGCCGTGTGACAACGCATTTCAGGAAGACACCGTGAGTCCGAAGATCCCCTCCACACCCGCCAACCGCTTGCTGCGTAGCCGCGGCATCGCCTTCACCGAACACTGTTACACCTACGTCGACCACGGCGGTACGCGGGTGTCGTCCGCCGCGCTCGGTGTCGACGAGCACTGCGTGGTGAAAACGCTGATCCTGCAGGACGACCGCGCCCATCCGCTGGTGATGCTGATGCACGGCGACCGCGAGGTCTCGCTGAAGAACCTCGCGCGCGCGATCGGCGTGAAGAGTGTCGAGCCCTGCAAGCCGGAAGTCGCCGAACGCCACTCCGGCTACCGCGTCGGCGGCACCTCACCCTTCGGCACCCGCAAGCAGATGCCGGTGTATGTCGAGCGCACGGTGCTCGACCTGGAGAAGCTCTACATCAACGGCGGGAGCCGCGGGTATCTCGTCGGCATTGCGCCGGCGGATCTGGTGGCGCTGGTGGGGCCCGTCGCGGTGGACGCGGCGACGGGGTGATGCAGCCTTTCTCCGCTCGGCCGCGGTTGGGCGGTGTGCGGTCTTTGCTTCCTGATGGGAACTCCTGATGAATCACCTTGCAGCGAACACGAGAAGTTCGATCCTTGTTCTCCTGTCTGCGGTGCTGGCGCTTGGTGCTTGCGCGCAGTCCGAAACCGCTGATCAGCGGGCGCAGCGAGAACGTGCAAAGGCGGGCCTCGCTCTGTGGGAGCAGAAATGCAAGACCGAGGCCGGCGAGAAGATCTATCGCACGGTGGAGGACGTCGAAGGCATCACGCTGCTCAAGGTGCGCCCGCCAGCGGGCGAGAACGAGTGGCACGATCGCATGTGGCCGGGGGCGGCGTTTGCCCATGAGGGAACGGCCGAGGAATACATCAAAGACTTTCTTGGCTACGAAGAGGCTTTCGGACGACCTATCACTCCGACAGCGCGTGGCGGGATTAACACGTCCTCTAACCCGTCGCCGAAGGAGCGCCCCGGCTACCGCTATGTTGATGTAACCGACGAGAAGGACGGCACGCGTTATCGATATTCCGGCTCGGTCAAGGTGGTTGGTCAGAAAGATCAAACGGCCCCCGGGATCATCAGTGAGATGAAGAGCGAGGGAGACCGCTTTGATCCGAACGTCTATCGTTGGACGCTCGACAAGACCTATGCCCCCGAACCATCTTTGCGCTATGCCGTGACCTACGAGGACCACGTTGTGCCGGAGGAACGTGCACTCGGGGTTGCGAGTAGCACGGTGACAGTGCTGGACATTCAAACCAACGAAGTGCTCGGTGAATTGACGGTGTATGCCTTCACCTATGGATTCGAATCTCGCGGTAACAGTGCTTGGATGCGCGCTCGAGTATGCCCGACCTACGGGGGCGGCTCCGGCTCTCCGTCGCGCTTATTTGTCGATCAAGTTCTTGTGCCGCGTAAGGACAACTGACGTACCCTCGCGTTCCGCTAGCTACTATTGGACGCTTGCGCACATGCAGTGAAGTTGCTTGGGCTGAGCGTTGCGAATTCCAACGCGATGGCTTGCAAATTGCGCGGGCGTTTTGCGCCGGCCTTCCCGCTGAAGCCGGGTCCCGCCCCGGCGGGCGGGGTACTTTCTTTGTGCGAACAAAGAAAGTACCCAAAGAAAGTCGCCCCGCTTCAACGCCGCGCGCTTCGCACGCGGTGCCCTGCGCTGCTCGAAGCATCGGGTGGCTGCGGAACTCGGCCCTTCGGCCCTCAGACAGTCCTCGCCACCGCCGCTACGCGTCGGAACCCGATGCTTCTGCGCTGCTCGGCGTTTCAGAGGGGGAGGGAAAAGCGTCGACGTTCTTCTGCTGTCGGATTCTCGTGGCCCGGATGCACGCCGCAGGCCGGAATCCAGAAGGTGCAGTTGAAGATTTGGATGCGCCCGTCCCGGATTTCGCTGCGCTCCATCCAGGCTACGAACAGCACGCAATCGTTGATCAACCGATGGTTTTGACTTTCGGGTCCCGTTGAGAGCGCCGAACGGAGGTGTCGGCCGGCGGGGCAGTCCGGGCTCGCTGTTTGAGGCGCGCAGCGCCGAGTTCGCGAGGCCGGCCGACGGGCGATGCCGCAGTGAGGGCAGCCCGCAGGGCCGCGAACGCCGGGTCGTCTTTTCTTGGTTACTTCTTTTGACGAAGCAAAAGAAGTAACACGCCCGCCGGGGCGGGACCCGGCTTGAACGGTCAGACTGACGCAACGTAACACGGTCAATCGAAAGCCGAAGCGTCGGGCTCCTCACCGTTCAGCCCATTCTGCACCGCCGCCACCGCGCAAGGTGCCCGCGCCAGGGCACCAACCTCTCTGCCGTGCGATCCGTCGCTCCCCCTCCGCAAATCCGCTACCGAGCGGATTACCAAAGCGGCATACTCGCCGGCACATCCGAATCCGTTCTGGAGCATGGGCATGAACCCGTTTGCGAACAAACGCATCCTGGCCGCTGGCGCGGTCGTCGCGGCACTCGCGGCCGCTGGCGGTGGCTGGTGGTACAAGCACCGTGCAGCCGGCGCGGGCGGGACGATGGCGGGCGATGCGGTGATCGCGGATACCGGCGGCCCCTTCGCGGCGACCGATTGCCGCGCGCGTTTGTTCGAGGATCAGCCCGCGCTGGCGGTGGTGTTCTCAGAACCGGTGGATCGCAGCCAGGCACTCGACAAGGTTTTCCAGGTGACCGACCTCGGCCGCATCGACGGCAAGTCCGAAGCGGGCGAGGAGCAGGCCAACGGCAGCAAGCCGCGCAATGCGGACAAGGCGGCGCCGGGCGAAAAGATCCTGCAAGGCAGTTGGGTGGTGGATGGCAACCCGCGCGTCGTCGTGTTCCCCTACATCCAGCCACAGCGCAAGTACCGCATCACGGTGAATGAGGGCGTGCTGGCTGCGAGCGGCGCGAAGCTTGCCAGCGCGAAGACCTGCGAGCTGGCGACCGAGGAAATGCCGCCTTCCTACTTCTTCGCCAGCAAGGGCACGGTGCTGCCCGCGAAGCAGAACGGCGGCCTGCCGGTGGTGACGGTGAACGTCGCGGAAGTGGATGTGCAGTTCCTGCGCGTGGAGCCGGAGAACCTGCCGCGCTTCATCGAACAGGTGATCGCTGGGCGCCGCGCGCCGGCCTCGGACGAAGAGTCCGACACCGAGGGCGGCGAGGAGAACTACGAATATGGCTACGACACCAACAGCCGGCTCAAGGGCACCGTGGGTTCGTGGCAGCTCGATCGCCTGCGCGATGTGTCGAAGAGCGTCTATGCAGGCCGTTTCCTGACCGGCGACAAACCGAACAAGCGGCAGGTGACCTTCCTGCCGGTGGAAGACGTGAAGGAACTGCAGGAGCCCGGCGTTTACATCGCTGTGATGAGCCAACCGGGCCGCTTCCGCGAGGAGTATCAGGTCACCTACTTCTACGTCTCCGACATCGGCCTGCACGCGCACCGCAACACCAGGACGATGGACGTGTTCGCCACCTCGCTGGTCAGCGGCAAGGCGATGGGCGATGTCGACGTCGAAGTGCTCGATGCCAACGCCAAGAGCCTTGCGAAAGCCAAGGTCGATGGCGATGGGCATGTGCAGATCGCCGGCCTGCCTGCTTCGGCCCATCTGCTGCTGGGGCGGCGCGGCAAGGAATTGTCGCTGGTGGCGCTGCGCGAGCCGGGGCTGGATCTCTCGGAATTCGATATCGGTGGCCACCTGCCGCGCGACGCCAAGCTCTTCGTCTATGCCGGGCGCGATCTGTACCGGCCGGGCGAGAAGTTCAATGTCTCGCTGCTCGCGCGCGATGCGGATGGCCGCGCGCTGCCACCTTCGCCGGTGCAGGCGATCCTGAAGCGGCCGGACGGCCGCGCGGTGGTCACGCAAAGCTGGCGCCCGAACGACAAGCAGCCGGGCTACTTCCAGCAGGCGCTCAACCTGCCGGCGGACGCGCAGACCGGCCGCTGGATGCTGGAAGTGCGCGCCGACCCGGCCGCGAAGGCGCCGGATGCGGTGTGGAGCTTCCGGGTTGAAGAGTTCCTGCCCGAACGCATGAAGCTCGACCTGAAAACCGCCAAGGCGCCGCTGATGGGCGGCGAGGCCTTCGAGGTGGCCGTGCAGGGCGACTACCTGTTCGGCGCGCCGGCGGCGGGCAACCGGCTGCTTGGCAGCGTGGCGATCGAGCGCGCACGCACGCCTTTCACGAAGGAATGGAACGGCTTCATCTTCGGCGACTTTGCCGACGATACGCTGAAGCATCGCAGCGAAATGGAAGAGACGGCGCTCGATGACAAGGGCGCGGCCAACGTCACGGTGCCGACGGGCATCGACAGCGCGAAGTCGCCGGTCACGGTGCGCGCGTCCTTCAGTCTGCTTGAATCTGGTGGCCGCCCGGTGGTGCGTTCGGTTGAACGCGTCTGGTGGCCGGCCAAGGCGATGATCGGTGTGCGCCCGGCCTTCGATCGCGATGTCTCGCGCGAAGAGCAGAACGCCGATTTTGAACTGGTCCGCGTTACGCCCGCCGGTGCCCTGGCGCCGCTGGCGCAGGCGAAGATCCGCCTGTTCCGCGAAGACCGCCAGTACTACTGGCGCTTCGACGATCAGCGCGGCTGGCACTCCGGCTTTACCGAAACCGAAGAGCTGATCGAATCCGGCGCCGTGGCGCTGAAGCAGCGCGCCAAGGTGTCGCTGCCGGTGAAGTGGGGCCGCTACCGCCTCGAAGTGGAAGACCCCGACACGCAGCAAACGCTGCGCTACCGCTTCTACGCTGGCTGGAACGCGCAGGACGCCGACGACGTCGGCAACCGGCCGGATCGTGTGCAGATGAAGCTTGAAGGCGTGCCGGCAAAGCCCGGCGACACCGTGCGCCTGACGCTGACACCGCCGCACGATGGCGAAGCGCTGGTCGTGGTCGAAGGCGACAAGGTGCTGTGGACCAAGCGCGTTGCGGCATCTACCGGTGGCACTACGGTCAGCATCCCGGTGGATGCGAAGTGGGCGCGGCATGATCTGTATGTGTCCGCCGTGGTGTTCCGCCCCGGCAGCCAGGGCGACCGCGTGACGCCGGCGCGTGCGCTGGGCCTCGCGCACCTGCCGCTGGCGCGTGAGGACCGCCGCCTCAAGGTGCAGGTGACGGCGCCCGACAAAGTGCAACCGGAACGCATCACGAAAGTGAAGGTCAAGGTCGATGGCGCGGCGGGCAAAGTGGCGACGGTTACCCTCTCGGCGGTTGATGTCGGCATCCTCAACATCACGCGCTACAAGACGCCGGATCCCTTCGACTTCTTCTTCGGCAAGCATCGCTATGCGCCTGAACTGCTCGATCTGTACGGCAAGCTGATCGAGAAGATGGATGGCACGCGCGGCAAGCTCAAGTGGGGCGGAGACGCCGGTATGCGCGACAGCCAGTCGATGCCGAAGAAGGTGAAGCTCGTCGACATCTTCAGCGGCCCGGTGCAGCTCGATGCCAAGGGCGAAGCCGAGATCCCGCTCGACATTCCGGACTTCAACGGCACGCTGAGGCTGATGGCGGTGGCGTCCACCGCCGAGCGCTACGGCAACACCGAACGCGAGATGACCGTCGCCGCGCCGATCGTTGCGGAACTTGCGACGCCGCGCTTCATCGCACCGGGCGATCTGGCGACCATTGCACTGGACGTCACCAACCTTTCCGGCGCACCGCAGGAGATCACGCTCAAGCTTGAAGCCGCGGACCCGGCAAAGATCAAGGATGGCGAGCGCACGCTCAAGCTCGCCGACAAGCAACGCAGCACGCTGCGCTTCCAGGCCGAGGCGACGGATGCCTACGGCCTTGCACGCGTCACGCTGCAGTTGAAGACGGGCGGCGCCAAGCCGATCGTCATCAAACGCGAATCGGCCCTGCAGGTGCAGCCACCGGTGCCGATGGAGCGCGTGGTACGCCGCGCGCGCATCGAGCCGAACGGCAGCCTCAAGCTCGATCCGACGATGATCGCGCCGTACTTCAAGGCATCGAGCAACGTCAGCGTCACGCTCTCGAACAAACCGCCGCTGAACGTGAAGGCGCTGGTAAAGGGTCTGCTCGACTACCCCTACGGTTGCCTTGAGCAAACCACCAGCGCGGCCTACCCGCATGTCTTCATCGACGAGGCGGGCGCCAAGGCGATGGGGCTGGAGCCGCGCACGCGTGAGCAGCGCGCCGCCTTCATCGAAGGCGCGATCGGCCGTATCGCCGGCATGCAGGGTGCGCAGGGCGGCTTCACGCTGTGGGGCCAGGGCAACTACGAACCGTGGCTGACCGCCTATGTCGCCGGCTTCCTGCAGGATTCGCGCGAGGCCGGTTTCACCGTGCCGGCGGAGATGAGCAAGCGCGCGCAGACCTGGATGCTGCAACAACTGCAGAACGCACCGAACAACTTCCCCAGCATCCCGGGTACGCTCAAGCCGGACGACAAGGGCTTCTACAAGGCGCAGGACTACGAGCTGCTGCGCAACGGCCACCAGCGCTTCGCCGAGATGGCGCATCTGGCCTACATGCTCGCCCGCGAGCAGGCCGCGCCGCTCGCTACGCTGCGCCTGCTTCACGATCAGTACCGCGACCGCGCGCGTTCACCGCTACCGCTGGTTCATCTTGCGATTGCCTTGCAGCTCTCCGGTGACCCGGCGCGCGCCAAGGTTGCACTCGATGAAGCGATGACGCGCCGCTATGGCGTTCAACCGACCGGCTACTACTGGGAATGGCTGGGTGACTACGGCTCGCCGGTGCGCGATCTGGCGCTGTCGTACGCGCTGCTGGTGCGGCACAAGATCGCGCACCCGCGCCGCGAGCAGATCCTCTTCGACCTCGCCGACCGCCTCGGAGAGCGTGGTGGCTGGGCTTCCACTCAGGAACGCCTGTCGCTGTTCCTTGCGGCACGTGCGGCGGGCGGCGACGGCAAGCAGGAATGGAGCGCCGTGCTGAAGAACGGTGACGCGGCCCAAACACTCACCTCGAAGAGCTCCGAAGCACGCAGCTTCGACGCTGCCGCACTCGCCCGTGGCGTGCAGATCGATAGCAGCCACAGCGAGGCCCTGTTCGTCGAGATCGAAGCCAGCGGCTACCCGGTCAAGGCGCCCGAACCGAAGTCCGACGCCATCAAGCTTACCCGTACCTGGTACGAGGCCGATGGCAAGGAATGGAAGGGACGCCCGCTCAAGGTGGGCGACATGATGATCGTGCGCGTCACCGCCAGCGCAAAGCAGCGCATCGAAGACGGCTTGATCGTCGACCACATTCCGGCCGGGTTCGAAGTCGAGAACATGAACCTCTCGCAGGGGCCATCAGCGCAGGAGTTCACCGTTGGCAACATCAACGTCGGCCAGGCGATGGAGGATGCGCGCATCAAGCACCGTGAGTTCCGCGACGACCGCTATGTCGCCGCGGCGCGGCTTGAGCCGGGTGAGCTCAACGTGTTCTACATGGTCCGCGTCGTCACGCCGGGCCGCTACGTGGTTCCGGCCCCGTTCGCGGAAGACATGTACCGACCCGAACTGCGCGGCATCGGCCCCGCCGCGGCGCCGATCACGATCGTTGACCCGAGGGCGCCCGCTGAGAGGTAAGCACCTCTCGTATCCGCATGCAGGTGGCGCCACGCTACCCGCGAGGCGCCATCGCCAGCTTTGCGCTGAAAGTATTGATCCACGAACCTTGGGCGGTCGTGTTCGGGCCGTCCTCTCCCTCCGCACATTCACCCTACTGACCAATCAAATGAGCCTCTTTACGAGAAATGGCGCGATTGCCGTCCTCTGCGTTCTGATCCTGAGCGCTTGTGGCGGCGACGGCGGCCCGAACGAACCACCTATCGTAGTCAGCCAGCAAAGGTTGAGTACGCCTGTAAATGGGGCGTCTCGTTATCTGCTCTATCTGCCGAAGGATTACGCGCTTGAGCCGGGAAAGAAGTGGCCTCTGGTCGTTTTCATGCATGGGTCCCAGAGTTTCTCGAATCTCGAGATCGATTCGCTATCGAAGCAAGGGGTCATGGGATACATGAAGTACGCAAGCTCGCATCTGCCGGCAATTGTCGTGCAGCCTCAGCAAGATGTGGATCTCTATGACTATCCGATCGCCTGGCACGATCCGGTGTTCATGGACGCGGTGATTCGGGATGTCGAAGCGCGTTACTCGGTCGACAAAACACGCATATCCATCACTGGCGGAAGTATGGGCGGCTTTGCGAGTTGGGCGATGGCTTTGAGTTTTCCGAATCGCTTCTCCGCCGTGATGCCTGTGGCGGGCGGCCTGGTGAACGACGACATGCTGTGGTTTGCCAGCCGTCCGCTGACGACAACCGCTGACTGGGGGCCGGCGTTCGACGCGGTGGCAGGCAACACGGTACGTGTCTATATCTCGAAGCCGGACGCAAATGTACCGCTTGATGTTGCAAGAAACGCCGCAGCTATGCTGCACAGCAGCGGCGGAGCCCCTGATGTGCGCGAAGAAAATACCGATCACGGCGGTGTCCAGACGCTGGCGTTTCAGAAGGAGCCCATCGAGTGGCTGATCGCGCAAGTGCGGGTTGATGCCGACAGCCGTGCCACGCCCATTCCGCGACCAGAGGAATTCGCTGGTGACTATCACTTCGAAACTGGCGGAAAGGTCAGTATTTCAAGCGCGGCAGACCGGATCACGCTTGATTACGGCGGTGGTCGTCGCCCGGTTCCGTTCATTCATCTTCGGGATGACCGATTCATTGCCGGGTGGATGATGCGGGCATTGCGTGACCGTGCCGGCAACGTGAAGTGTTTTGTCACGCCGATTCCCGGCATCGTGGTGCCCTACGCCTACTACCCCGACCTGATTCGTGACGGTGCAACGGAAACGTGCCGCGAGTGACCGGAATCGGCCTCACCGCTGCGCCGATCACGATTCTCGACTGCGTGGCCAACGGCAGTGATTGCCGGTGTGTGTAGGTCAGCGCCGGGAGGGTTGAGCAAAATGCGAGGCCGTGCAGTTCGCACTTTGGTGGCCTCCCGAGGGCAATCCTGCGGGGTTCATTGCATCAGCCAACCCGGCGTCACTGGATGGATCAGCAACGCTGGGGCGTGGTTGCTGTAACCCAGAGGCGGATCAGCGGCAGCGACCGATGGAATCGGCCTTGCAGCGATGACCGTCCACCCACACCGCGTTAGTAAGGACCGCTCCTTTGAATCGCGCGTTCACGATGTTCGCGCCCGACAGCGAAGCACCGCTGAGATCGGCCCCGGCGAAGTTGGTATTGACCAGATTCGCGCGACTCAGATTGGCGCCAGCGAGATTGGCGCCGCTCAGATCTGCGTTGGTGAGGTTGGCGCCCGCCAACTGGCGGCGCGACCAATCAACGCCTTGCAGGGACTGATTCGCCATTTCGAGCTCGTCGTCGGCATCGTTGTCATTGGCGACATGGCTGCGTGATTTCGCCGCCGAGCCCACTTGAACCTGCGCGCCTTCCCCGACCTGGATGTCGACGCCTGGGGCGCGTACCGAAACGTTGCCGGCCCGGGCTTGAGTGACCAGGCAGGCGCCGATCAGCATGCCAATCAGTGTCACGGCCAGTCGAGCCTGTCTTGAAGTGTTCATCCGATTCTCCTCAAAAATGCCATTGGAATTTTTTGGCCGGCATCTTGTCAAGGAACGATTGCCCGGATCGGTGAAGCGGCGGATGCCGAGGCGCGAGAAGTCGTTGCTGGCGCCCTGGTGGTGCAATCGCTTTGCAACTGCCATGCGTACCATTTTCTCCTTCTTCCCAGGCTTGGGCTCAGGCCCAAGCCCAAGGTGTCTCGTGGGTCATGACTGGTTTCGCGTCACGATGGTGAGTTATGCCGCAGGCAATCCGCCGCGTAAGCGGCACTCTTGCGCGATGAACAGAAAGCAACTGCACCTCGTCGCCGAAATCGCCGTCAATCTGGCTTTGCCGTGGCTCGCCTACACCCTAGCCCAGCCGCGCTGGGGCGAACTGGGTGGTTTGATTGCGTCGGCGATTCCGCCCCTGCTTTGGAGCCTGGGCGAGCTGCTACGGCATCGCCGCCTGGACGCGCTGAGCGTGCTGGTGTTGGTCGGCATCGCGATGTCGCTGGTTGGGCTTGCTTTGGGCGGTGACGGACGCATTCTGCTGGTGCGCGAATCGCTTGCTTCTGGGGCAATCGGTGTGGTCTTCCTGCTCTCGCTGCTGCTCGATAAGCCGCTGGTCTTCTACCTCGCGCGAGCAACCATGGCCCGTGAGGGCGACGACGCGCACGACGTAATCGCCGAATGGTGGGCGACGCCGGGCGCACGCCGGGCAGTGCGGGTGATGACCGCCGTGTGGGGCGGTGGGCTTACGGCCGAGGCGGCGCTGCGTACCTGGCTCGCATGGAACTGGGCGCCGTCACGTTTTCTCGCAGTGGCCCCGTTTATCGGTTACGGCATGATGGCGGTCCTGATGCTGTGGACTTTCTGGTATCGACGTGTTCTTGCAGCAACGGAGCAAGAGGAACAAGTTCGCTCCGCTTCCGATAACCTTCGTTCGGGTCTTGATGAGACGGTGACGGGCTCAAGCGTTTGACCGGCAATTGCTTCGCTAGCGTTGGTGCTGGGCGTTGACGTTGTTTCGGTCGCTGCCCGCTTGTGTCGGCGAGTTGTTCGTAGAGGATGGAGTATCCAGTGCGGTGTTCTTGCTTGCTTAGCTGCGTGCCGATCTTGACGATGCTGGGCTTAACGGGGTGCTGCATCAACAAGGCTTCAACCTTCGCTGTTGCTAACGAAAGTGGTCAAGGCGTTTCCGTTTCCTACTCGTTTCCCGTTGGGGAGCCATGCCCGGATCGTTCGGAGGTATTCGTCGGATTGGTTCTGCCACGAGAGGTTCAGATCGAGGACCTTGTCTCAATTAATCGATCGGAGCGAGTGGCGGACTACGTGTGCGACGCCCGCAAAGGGGAGTTGCGCTTGTCCCTCCCACAGGGGCGCGCCGTAGCCTTGTTCCGCTCTTTGACACAGGGCTGCGCGTCGCGCGTCGAGCCGATCGACAGTATTTCGGTCGTCTCCCCTTTGGGGGCGCGTTCAGCGAGTGGGATTCAAATACGAGGGAGCTTTGAGAAGTACGACAGCGATCTTTATGTTTTCCACTTTAAATAGGGCTGCAGCCCGTGATGAGGTCATGCGCCGCCTCGTTGTCCCCAGGTTGTCGTGCCCATCATCGAATTCGTGCACCGCGGGCGTTTAAAAACACTCCACTGAAGCGGCTTTGAGTCAATCATCATCTCCATGTCGAACGCGTTGCCATCGCGTGATGGTAAGGGCCAAGCGTATCGCTACGAGAGGCCGTGCCATCGCGGAGCGGCGAGCATTTCTGCTCGGTATCGCAACGGTCTTCGCTTCGCTATGGGTGGCCGACCACTTATTCCCACTACCTTTGCCGCCGCACGAGGCCGGACTGATCGTTGCCGCAGCCGACGGCACCCCGCTGCGCACCTGGCCCTCGGTGGATGGCGTATGGCGCTACCCGGTTACGGCAGAACAGGTGTCACCGCGCTACCTGCAGGCGGTGCTCAACTACGAAGACCGTTGGTTCCGCTGGCATCCGGGCGTGAATCCCTTCGCGATGCTGCGTGCGGCGTGGCAGTGGGCGCGCAACGGGCGCATCGTTTCCGGCGGATCGACGCTGACGATGCAGGTGGCGCGCATGCTCGATCCGCCGCCACGCACCTTGCGCGGCAAGCTGCGCCAGGTCGTGCGGGCCTTGCAGCTTGAAGTGCACTTCTCGAAGGATGAAATCCTCACGCTGTACCTGAACCATGCGCCGATGGGCGGCATCGTCGAAGGTGTTGAAATGGCGAGCCGGGCTTACCTTGGCAAACCGTCCAAATACCTCAGCCACGCCGAGGCCGCGATGCTCGCGGCCTTGCCACAGGCGCCGTCGCGGCTGAGGCCCGATCGTGCGCCGGACAAGGCGCAGGCCGCGCGCGACAAGGTGCTCGATCGCATGGCTGCATTTGGTGTGTGGTCGGCAGCCGAAGTGGCCGACGCGCGCGTTGAGCGCGTCGGCGCACAGCCGATCCGCGCGCATTGGCTTGCGCCGCTCGCGGCCGAGCGCCTGCGCGGCGAAGCGCGCACCCCGGCCGCAGCAGCGCGTACCGAAGGTGCCTTGCAGCTTGTACGCTCCACGCTGGAACCTGAGGTGCAAAGCACGCTGGAGCGCATGTTGCTGGATCGCGTCGACCAATTGCCGCCGAAGGTGTCGATGGCGGCGTTGGTGATGGACAACGCCAGTCTTGCGGTGCTCGGCTATGCCGGCTCGGCGGATTTCTCCGATCGTGCCCGCTATGCCTACGTCGATATGGTGCGCGGCGTGCGCTCACCGGGCTCCACGCTGAAACCCTTCCTCTACGCGATCGCGCTGGACGAAGGCCTGATTCATTCAGAGAGCCTGCTCAGTGATGCGCCGCAGGCTTTCTCCGGCTATGAGCCCGGCAACTTCCAGGCCGCATTCTCCGGCCCGGTCAGCGTTGCCGAAGCACTGACACGGTCGCTCAACGTGCCGGCGGTCGATCTGCTCGACCGCGTGGGGCCGCAACGTTTTGCCGCCCGGTTGCGGGCGGGCGGCCTGCGTTTGCGCATGGCCAAGGGCGCCACGCCCAACCTGTCACTCATCCTCGGTGGCGCAGGTACAACGCTGGAGGAACTCGTCGGCGCGTATCGGGCGCTGGCCGCGGGCGGGTTGGCTGGCCAACCACGCCTCACGCCTGATGCCCCGCGGGTGGAGAACCGCATCATGAGCGAGGGGGCCGCCTTCATCGTGCGCGACATCCTTGAAACCGGTGGTCACCCCGACAGGCCCTTCGTCGAGGCGGGCTCACGGCGCGTGGCGTGGAAAACCGGCACCAGCTTTGGTTTTCGCGACGCATGGGCGGTTGGTGTGACCGATCGCCACACGATAGGCGTCTGGGTCGGCCGCCCGGACGGCACACCCAACCCCGGCTTCTTCGGGGCCAACATCGCCGCGCCGCTACTGAAGGACATCGCGGCTGCGCTGCCCGGCGCCGCCGCGAGCGCGCCGCGCACGCCGCCGAAGAACGTCGGCGTGGCGGAGATCTGCTGGCCGCTTGGCCGCGCATTGGCCGACACCGATCCGGCGCATTGCCACCAACAGCGCACCGCCTGGACGCTCAACGGCGCGGTGCCGCCAACCTTGCCGGATCGCGTGCGGCCGAGCGGGCAACTCGATACGGTCTGGCTCGATCCCGACAGCGGCTTGCGCACCACGCCAGCCTGCCGCGCCGATGCGCAGCCGCGTCGCGTTGCGCGCTGGCCGACGCATCTGGAACCTTTCCTCGGCCCCGCGCTGCGCGAACGGGTCGGCATTCCGCCCTGGTCGCCGCGCTGTGCGGCCGGCGGCGACGGGGGTGGGAATCTGCGCATCAACGGCCTGACGCCGGGCAGCGTGCTACGGCCCGCGCCGGGGCAGACGTCCGCGCGGGTGCAACTGCAATTGCTCGGGGCGAGCGGCTCGGTGTGGTGGCTGCTCGACGGGCGCGTGCTGCGCAGCGCGCCGGCCGCGTCGGCTCAGTTGATCGAAGTGGCCAGCGCCGGCGCGCACACGGTGAGTGTGATCGACGCCGGTGGGCGCTTCGCGGTGGTGGACTTCAGCATGAGCCTGCCGCGGGCGAACTGAGCTCCCGCGGGCAGGCTTGCCCGGTCAGGTCGTGAGCTCGCCGGAGATGTAGCTGGAGAGCTGGCTGATCGTGCGTTGCTGTTCTTCGATCACTGCCTTCACCGCGTCGCCGATCGTGACGATGCCGATCAGCTGGCCCTTCTCGACCACCGGCAGGTGGCGGATGCGGTTGTTGGTCATGATCGCCATGCAGTCGTCGATCGTTTGTGTCGGCGAGACGGTCAGCACATTGCAGGTCATCAGCTCCCCGATGGTCGATTCGGACGAGGTGCGGCCCTTCAGCACCACCTTCCGCGCGTAGTCGCGCTCCGTGAAGATGCCGGCGAGGCGTTCGCCTTCGGTGACCAGCACCGAACCCACATCGTTCTTCGCCATAAGCTCCAGCGCATGCAGCACGCTTTGATCCGGCGAAACGGTGAACACCTTGTCGCCCTTGGCTTGAAGCATCTGCCGTACCGTAATCGTCATTGCCTTGCTCTCCTCGCTGTGGGTGTGCCGCTCTGGGGCGGATCTGTGAGCTTCTAATCTGGACTGCGCGCATCAAAATCACAAGGATTGCTTTGCGGTGTGCGCGAGGGCACACCGCAAAGCACCCTGTCCTTGCTGCCGGCACCAACGGAGGGCATCGTACCCCCACCTTTCCCGGCAGGGCCAGCCCCGCCAATGTTCCCGAATTTCCCGGACCGATCATGATTGCGCTTTCCCGCCGTGCCCTGCGTTGTCTTTCCGTGTGTGTGCTGCTGACCTGTGCCACGCAGGCGTCCGCCGACGATGCCCAGGTCGCGGCGCGGCAGGCCGAAATGTCGGCCGCCGTGCAGGCCGCCGAGGCGGTGAAGGTGGTCGGCCCGGCCGAGGTGAAGCTGCTCGATCAAGCCACGCTGAAGCTGCCCGCGGGTCGCATCTGGGTGCCACAGCCGGCCGCCGGCAAGCTGATGCACGCGATGGGCAACAGCGCCGACGATCGCCTCGCCGGCGTGGTCTTCCCCGACGGCGAGGGCGACTGGCTGGTTGTCGCGGAATTCGAGAAGGCCGGCTACATCAAGGATGACGACGCGCGCGACTGGAAGGCCGACGAGCTGCTCGACAACATCAAGCAAGGCACGGCCGCGAGCAACGAAGCCCGCCGCACGCGCGGCATTCCGGAGCTGGATGTACTCGGCTGGGTGCAGGCGCCCAGTTACGACGCGGGCACGCACCGCCTTGTCTGGTCGATCCACGCACGCCAGAAGGGGCAGCCGGACAGCGCCGAGGGTTCGATCAACTACAACACCTATGCCTTGGGGCGTGACGGCTACTTCAGCCTGAATCTGGTCACCGGCGCGGACCGCATCGCGCAGGACAAACCGGTCGCGCACGAACTGCTCGCGGCGCTCGAATACGGTGATGGCAAGCGTTACGCCGACTTCAACGCCTCGACCGACAAGGTGGCCGAGTACGGGCTCGCGGCTCTGGTGGGCGGCCTTGCGGTGAAGAAGCTCGGGCTCTTCGCAGTCATTGCGGCCTTCGCGGCAAAGTCGTTCAAGCTGATCGCACTCGGCGGCATTGCCTTGGCCGCGGCGGCCCGGCGCTTGTTCAGCGGGCGCAAGGCACAGCAGGACGACTCCACCGCGTAAGCGCCCGCACGTTCAGCGGCGCCGCAGCACAGTGCGCGCTTGTGCGGCGTAGACGCGGTCGGTGCTTGGTACGCCGCGTATAGACGAGGCGACTTCCCCGGCGAGCACGAAACCGAGCGCGTCGAGCAAGGCTTGCGAGCGCAGGTTGCGGGTGTCGGCCACCGCGCGGAGTACCGCAACGGCGCGTTCCTGCCACAGCCATTCGATCATGTGCCGCACTGCTGTGCGGCCGACGCCGTGACCCCAGAACGCCGGGGCGATAAGGTAAGCAAGCTCCGCTTCGCCATCCGGCATCACGGTCGCCTGCACGATACCGGCGACGGCACCGCGATCCGGCAGCCGTACTGCCCAGTTAAGCCACTCCTCGTTCAGGTGAGCCGGTGCGCCGTTCGCGAGACGAGTAAACCAGGCCGCGAGTTCGGCTTGCGAAGCGGGCTGTTCGATCGGCACGAAGGCATACAGCGCATCAGCCTGCGCATGCGGCCAGAAGGCTTCTGCGTGATGTGTTGCGAGCGGTTCGAGCTGGATCGTGTCGGGTGTTGCAGGCATGGTCTGACGGTGGGGGCCGTAGAGGCGTAATTCGTACCGCAAGTGTGCGCCTTGCACCAGACCGGCTTGGCAAATTCATGCAAAAACGCCCGGCGCAATGCGGGCCGCCGGGCGTTCGTACCGAGCGGCGCCGAATGCGCCGCTTCGCCATGCTCAATTCACGCTGACCGCCGACCAGGCCCGCGCCACCGCTGCGTACTGTGCAGAGCTGGCACCGTAAAGATCCGCCGCGGCGCTCAGCGTGGCGCTGCGGGCGCCCTTGTAGTTGGTGTTGGAGGTCATATACACCGTCAGCGCGCGGTACCAGATCTTGCCCGCGGCATCGCGCCCGACCGCGGTAAGACCCGTGTCGGCATTGCAGACCAGTTGCGAGGCCGAGAGGTTGAAGCCGGCCGGCACCTTGGCGCCTTCGGCGAGCAGGTAGAAGAAATGGTTCGCAACGCCGGACGAGTAATGCACATCGAGCGAGCCGAGCGTGCTGCTGTAGCAATCAGGCGATGAGCCGTCGAGGCTCGGTTTGAACATGTAGCGCAGCGCCTGGGTCGGATTGCTGACGCCCTTGTTCGCAACGAAGATCTTCTCGCCGATCAGGTAGTCGCCCGGATCCGACGCGTTGCTGGCGTAGAACTCCACCAGCGTGCCGAAGATGTCCGAAGTCGCCTCGTTCAAGCCGCCGGATTCGCCCGAGTAGGTGAGGTTGGCCGAACGGCTGGTGACGCCGTGCGTCATTTCGTGGCCGGCGACATCGAGCGAGGTCAGCGGGTAGTAGGTGGTGCCATTGCCGTCGCCGTAGGTCATGCAGAAGCAGGAGTCGCTCCAGAAGGCATTCACGTATTTGCGGCTGTAATGCACCCGTGAATACGCACCACGCCCGTCGTTGGCGATGCCGTTGCGGCCATGCACGTTCTTGTAGTAATCCCAGGTGACGTTTTGCCCGTAGGTGGCGTCGACCGCGGCGGTGGCGGTGTCGGTGGTGGTGCCATCGCCCCACACGTTGTCGGCGTCGGTGAAGATCGTGCCGCCGCTGGTGCGGTTCTTCAGGTTGGTGGTGTAGTGGTTGCCGCGCGATGGGTCGCGCAGTGCGTAGCCACCGGTGCTCTGGCTGTCGGTGGTGAGCGGCACGGTGCCGTCGAAGAGGCTCTTGCCGGTGCCCGCCGTGGCGGCGGTTTCGATTTCATCCCACTTGTCGAGCACCTGGCCGCCGTGCGCGTCGACGAAGGTGTGCATCACGCTGGGCGTGCCGTCCGGTGCGGTACCGCTCGTAACCACTTCATAGGCGAGCGCCGGCTGGCTGCCACGCGCGAAGATCACCTGCTCACTACGCGAAGTGCCGTCGCGCTGGCCACGGAAGGCCGACTCCGCAACGGCGGTGGCGCTCTGGTCGTCGAGCGTCGGGCGGGTATCGATCTGGTGCCGCGTTGCCATCGTGTGGCTGAAGCGCTGCGCCTGCCCGCGCGCATTCGAATGCACGACGATGTCGCCGCCGATCACGCGCAGGCCCTTGTAGGTGCGATCGAAGCGGACATGCTCACTGCCGTCGGCATCGGTGATCGTGCCGCGCGCGATGAACTGGTCGCCGTCCGAGGCCTGGACGTTTGCGCCGAAATTCTGCAGATGGATCTGCGCGCGCTTCACCGCCGGGGCGGATGCTTCCTGGGCCCAAGCGGTGCCGATGCCGGAGAGTGCGACTGCGATAGAGGCCACAAGCTGACGTTTGCGAAACACCATGGGTAACTCCTTCTCTGTCGGGCTGGAGATTCGGGGAGCGCGGTTGTGCCACGCACCCTCGGCGGGCGGGGGGATTCCGATAGCATAGTTGCGGTGGCCGTCGTGTCCAGTGTTTCGCGCATCGTCGATCGGAGTTGACCGATCCGGCGCGGTTGCAACGCAGCTTCCGCTACGATTGCCGCGCTGCTCATCCGGCAGCGACCCAAGCGTCGTGACCCCGCGCACGCCAGCAGAGACCACACGATGACAACTGCTCCGTCCCAACCCGCCAGCGACTCGTCTGCCGTAGATGTGTTGCCGGCGATGCGCTTCCTTGTTCTTGCTGCGCGTTTGCTTTGCGAATACAACATGCGCGCCGAACTGCTGCGCAGAAAATTGCTGCGCGCCGCGTCGCACCTCGGCGTGGACACCCTCATTTTCGTCAGCTATCGCGGCGTCACGCTCTTTTCTCCCGGCGGTCAGCAGTTCCACGCACAGGCCCCCGAGTTGCGGATCAACGTCGCCGTCAGCTCGGTCGTGAATCGGGTCATCGATGAGTTGTGTGAGGGACGCATCGGCCTGGCTGACGCGACTGCCGAGCTCGAATCGATCGAGCGACGGGCCGTGCGGCATAACCGTTGGCTGCTGGCGTGCATTTTCGGCGTTGCAGCGGCTGCGCTGGCGCGTTTGCTGCAGGCGGACTGGGGCGCGGTGGCGGTGAGTGGTGTGTCCTCAGGGCTGGGCTTGCTCGCACGGCAGGAGCTCGCGAAACGGCATGTCGTGCTGTTCGCGATGCCTTTCACCGCGGCGCTGATCGGCTCCTTGCTGGGCGGTCTGGTGATCCGCGCAGGCTGGACAGCAACCCCCGGCTTCTGCCTCATGGTGCCGGCACTGATGCTGGTGCCGGGTCCGCACCTGATCAACGGCCTCTACGACATGCTGGAAAACCACATGCAGACTGGCATCGCGCGGCTCGGGCTGGCAACCGGCATCCTCGTCGCCGCCGCCTTGGGCGTGTTTCTCGGTGGCTGGCTGACGCTGGGCATGACCACCGTATCGGCGGTACCTGCGCCGGATGCCCAGATCACGCTGCTGGTCGATGTGCTGCTGGCGGGCGTGGCGGCCTGTGGATTCGGTGCGTTCTACAACGAACCTTGGCGCGTGCTGTGGACCTCGATCCTCTGCGGCATGGTCGGCCACGGCATTCGCTACGTCGCGATGCAGAACGGCGTGTCGCAGGAGATTGCGACCCTCTTTGCCTGCGTCGCGATCGGCGCGATGGCCAACGTCGCTGTGGACCGCATGCGTCTGCCTTTTGCTGCGGTTGCGTTTGCAGGTGCCGTACCGATGATGCCTGGCGTGTTCATCTACCAAGGGATTGCGGGCGCGATGCAGATTGCTCGCGAGGGCGCGCACGCTGACGCTGCGCAGCTGGCGGCGACTTTCGCCTGCTTCTTCAAGGCGTGCTTTGTGGTCGGCGCGATGGGACTTGGGCTTCTGATCGGCGCGCGTCTCGCAGGCCTTGTGCGACGCCCGCGCGATTGAATGACGTCGGCCGTTTGGCGGCGGCCTTGACGAATTTCTCGCTCTTGGGCGATACGCCGGGCGTAGCATGGCCGGATTGCAACGATCGGGTGAGGCGGCGCGACGGCATGGGCACCATGCAGGTCTGCGAGGCTGGGAAGGAGCGTCACCATGCAGTTTCATGAACCGACGATGGCGATCATGGCGGCCGCCATCCACACCGCGCTTGCACTGGTACTGACGCTGACGATCCGCCGGCGCAACGAAGTGCCGGGGGGCGATCTCTGGTGCCTCGGCATGAGTCTTGTGGCCACTGGGCTGATTGCCCTGGTCGGTCTGATGTGGGTTGGTCTGCCCGGTGGGCGGGCCGTGTTCAATGCCGGTGTGCTTGCCGGATTCGCGGCTTTCCTTGAGGGCGTGCGTCGTTTCGATGGCGCCGTGGCGCGCCTTTGGCTGGTGCCGCTGGCGGCACTCGCGGCGCTCGTCATCAGCTTCGGTTTCGCGGGCGAAGGCATGCAGGCGACGATTCGCGTCACGCTCATGTCCGCGTTGCTGGTCCTTGCGTGTGGCGCCATCGCCTTGCGCGTGCTTGGGCCGGGCGCCGTCGAGGAGCAATCGGCGCGAGTCGTGATCCTGCTGGCCGCCACGGGTCTCGGCGCCATCTTCTGCACCCGCATCGCGGCGACCTGGCTGCCGGGCGGCCTGAATGCGAACGATGCGACGACCCGCGTGCTGTGCTACGCCGGTGTCAGCGTGCTGTCGATCGTCTTCTCCTTCGGCTGCTTGCTGTGGGCGAACGTCCGTGTTTCATCACAGTTGGCAAGGCTTGCCCGCATCGACGATCTCACTGGGCTCGCGAACCGCCTTTCGCTGACCGAGTTGCTTGCCCGCCAGCATGCCCGATGGTTGCGGAGTGGGCGCGCCTACAGCGTCGTGATGATCAACATCGATCGGTTCGGTGACATCGATGCCGGTTTTGGCGCCGCCACGGGTGATCGGGTGCTGCTCGAAGTGGCAAAGCGAATCATCGGTGTTGCCCGCGCCGACGACGTCTGTGGCCGATTTGGTGGCGACGAGTTCTGCATCCTGTTGCCGGATACGAACGTCAAGGAAGCGCACTGCCTTGCCGAGCGCGTGCGATTGGCGATCCACGATGAACCCTTTGTTCTGGCCGACGGTGCGATTGCGGTGAGCGTCAGCGTCGGTGTGGCCGACTGCATGGTGGGCGAGCGCTCACACGCGGTGCTGCGTCGCGCCGATCTCGCGCTGGTCAGTGCGAGGCAGGCCGGTGGGAATCGCGTCGAGGGTTGGCAGCCGCCGGCCGAGGTGCCGTCACCGTTGTCGGAAGACGAGACAGGTCCGTTGACCAGCTTCTTGCGCAGCCCTTTGCGCGCGTGACCAAGCCGCTGCTGATCACGCCGCGGCGCTTGCGTGCCGCTGAACGCGGACTGGCAGAGGCTGACCCGGTGCTGGCGGCGTTGATTGCGCGCCATGGCCGCTGCATGCTGGCGCCGGAATCGGCCCGCTCTCCTTACGAAGCGTTGGTGACCGCTGTGATGTATCAACAACTGGCCGGCAAGGCGGCGGAAACGATACATCGGCGCTTTCTTGCGCTGTTTCCTGAATACACCTTCCCTCCGCCCGAGGCCCTCCTCACCGCAAGCGACGAGCAGCTGCGCGCTGCCGGCCTCTCGCGGCAGAAACAAGGCTATCTGCGAGATCTCGCCGCCAAGTCCTTGGAGGGCTTAGTGCCGACCGTGCGCGGCGAGCTCGATCCCTTAGCCAGCGATGCGATCGTCGCACGGCTTACGGCCGTGCGCGGTGTAGGGCGTTGGACGGTTGAAATGTTCCTGATCTTCACGCTGGGGCGCATCGACGTGCTGCCGCTCGACGACTACGGCATTCGTGCAGGTTACGCGCGGGCGTATGGCCTCGATCGCCTGCCGACGGCGGCAGAACTGCGCGTGGCAGGGCAGGCGTGGGCACCTTGGCGGAGTGTCGCGAGCTGGTATCTGTGGCGTGCCGCCGACGCGCGCTGAGCTGAGCTCTAAAAGCATCGCAAGGAAGGCTGCCCTGGTGCTGCTGCATGGCCCACGTGCGTGAGCCAGAAAGACAAACTGGGCCGCGTGGCCCAGTTTGCTTTGCACCTGTCTCGGTGCTTGTGCCAGTGCGCGATTGACGCGCGCCCAGCGGGGGAGATCTTCAGTTTGCCTGGCAGCGGGTGCGCATCCATGCCACGGCGATCTCGCGCGTCGGCATGCTGCTCGACTTGGCGATCAGACGGACGCGGCCGTCCTTCTGTTCGTGGATCTCTGCAAAGAAGCCGTCGTTCGCAGCGTACACACCACCGAACACGCAGTTACGACCGGTGCCGGTTTCCATCACGTCTAGCGGTAGGGGGGCCATGATTTCTTCCTTTCTTTTTGCTTTACTGCTGAGTTGAATTCTAGTCGCGGTCAAAGCAGCTAACAAATTCAAGCTTTTGATATGTCGATAGTTTTTTCTATCGGACACCCAGAATGAATAATGGCCACCGTTTGGGTGGCCATTATGTCGGCGTGCCCCAATGCGGGGCGAAAGTCGTGATCAGGCGGCGGAGTGCTTGAACCAGGGCCGGCTCTGCATCCAAGCCACCGCGATTTCGTGCGAGGGCAGCATGTCGGATTTGTCGACACGGCGGATCGAACCGTCGCGCTGTTCGTGGATTTCGGCGAAGAAGCCATCGTTGGCGGCATAAACGCCACCAAAGACACGTACCGAACCGTTCGAGACTTCAAAAACTTCGAGAGCGTTTTCACTCATGATCTGTACCCCCAGGGTAGTTGTACTGCGTGCGTTGTTATTTGATTTGTGCACAGCACAAAGACTACTCTGCCCTAAGGGGAGCACCAATTCATCTTTCCGATTGTTGTATAAGCCGGATTTGTTGCGCTGCAGCGGGCTGCGCTCAGGGGTAGAAGGCGTAGAGCTTGTAGCCGGTGGCCTTCTGGCCGGTGGCATCCAGATAGAGCGTGAAGGACACATCGCTGCCGGCCGCAAAGGCCTGCGAGTGTGGTTGAGCCGGCGGCAGCCACTCTTCCGGGGGAATCGCACGGCGAACCAGCGCCCGGTTGAACACATCGGTGAGCGTGACTTCGATGTATGGATAGGATTGGCTGAACGCAGCCTTGTTTCGCAAGGTGCCGCTCAGTTCGAACTGACCGTCCTTGCCGGGGCGCGGGTGCAGGTCGGACGCGTCGATGCTGATCTGCGCGGACACGCGTGGCCACGGCATCGCACAGCCGAGCTGTTTGCATGCGGCTTCAAACAGCGGCCGCGTCTCCGGCAGTTCGCGCGCGATGTCGTGACGTGCCCAAAGCAGCCCTTGAGCGAGCACGCCCGAGAACAGCACCAGAATCGAAAGCGCCCACATCCAGCTGACGGCTCTTGAGCTGCGTGGCTTCTCCCACGCGAACTGCGGGGCTTCCTCGTGCGGAGGCTCATCCTCTTCGTCGCTATGCTCGATCAGCTCCGGCTCGCCCGGGACACTGTGGTTCTCGTCGCCGACGACGTTGGCGCTCGCAACCACCGGTTCGGGAAGCGGTGCAAAGCGGTCTTCTTCGATCGCCTCGAACTCATGAATATCGGTGGGCCAGCTTGGCTCCTGCGTCACGCCTGCGGGCGAAGCGTAGGCGGTGACGAAGACGGGTGCATCGTCTGCATCGGCCGGCGTCAGCTCTTCGGTTTCGAGCGGCACTTCCGACAGCGCTTCGGCCGGGCTGTGCTCCACCGGTTCGCTGTGCCAGTCCGATGCAGCCAGATCGACTTCCGCCTCGTGCGCTTGCGCTGCCCCACCGTGGCCGCCGGGAATCTCGCTGCCGGCACGCCAATCGAAAGTCAGCGTTGTCCGCTCATCGGCGCGGGCAGGGCGGACGAAGTCGTCGGTCGCGGGTGGCGTGATCGGCGCCGCAACCGTTGGCGTTGGCGCGGGGACCTCTGCGTCGAGGTCGAAGTCGAGCTCGTATGTGGTGCTGCGAGGCGGTGCGGCGGGATCGAGCTCAGGCATCGGCGGCACGATCTCGGTGGTCGAGGTGCCAGCCCATGAACTGGTGCGATGCGTGGCCAGCGCGGAGTTCACCGCAAGGGGCGTCCTTGTGGGTTCCACCGTAGGAGGGACACGCGCCACCGTGGGCGCTGGCGTCGTGTCCGTCGCGGTTGCAGCGACAGCAGCCGGCGCTGGCGCCGCGGCGAGGGAAACCGGTGATGCGCTGTTTCCCGCAGGCGTGGGTGTGATCTCGGGTTCGGCGCGCACCTCATCTGGGGACAGTACGGCCGGCGGCGAATCGATCAGTGACTCGAGCGCCGAGAAAGGCGCCTGGCAATGGCCGCAGCGGACCCTGCCGCCGCGCGCGCGGAGCTGCTCGGGCTTGACCCGGAACGCGGTGCCACAATGCGGGCAGCGCGTCATCAGCATCAGCGCTGACCCTCCAGGCGGGCCCAGCCCTCATGCGTCGCACCCACCTTTAGCGCGATGTACGGGGCGTAAGCAGCGATAACCTGCTCGGCCTGTGGTTCCAGCACGCCGGAGAGCACCAGCTTGCCGCCGTCGGCGACGCAGGCTGCGATCGCCGGGGCCAGCACGCACAGCGGGTTGGTCAGGATGTTCGCGATCACGCGGTCATAGCGGGCCGTTACCGGTGTGCCGCTGTGTACGACTTCGATCGACACCTTGTTGCGCTCGGCATTGTCGCGTGTGCTTTCGAGTGCGCGTTCATCAATGTCGATGCCGACCACCTTGCCGGCGCCGACTTTCGCCGCTGCAATCGCGAGGATGCCCGAGCCGCAACCGTAGTCGAGCACGCTGCAACCGGCGGGAATGTTGTCGAGCACCCACTGCAGGCACAGACGGGTGGTCGGGTGTGAGCCGGTGCCGAAGGCCAGGCCCGGGTCCATCTCGATATTGATCGCATTCGGGTCCGGCGCCACATGCCACGAGGGCACGATCCACAGGCGCGGATCGATCTCGATCGGATCGAACTGGCTTTGCGTCAAACGTACCCAGTCCTGCTCCGCGACTTCTTCGACAGTGAACGGCGGCACGGCGTCGAGGCCGGCCTGCGCGGCCGCTTCAGCCAGTGCCACCGCCAGTTCGACATCACGATCGAACAATGCGACGACGCGGCTGTGTTGCCACAGCGGCTGGGCCGGGTGGCCCGGCTCGCCGAACTGCGGCACTTCGTCAGGCGTGCCTGCATCGGCGTCGTCGATTGAAACCGACAGCGCCCCCGCGTCCATCAGCGCTTCGGAGAGTGTTTCCGCATGCGCTTCATCCGCCTGAACGGCAACCTGCAGCCACATCGTCGTGTTCCTCAGTCTTTCTTCGCCAGCTTCGCTTCGAGATAGTGAATGCTGGTGCCGCCGCGCATGAAGTTGCCGTCATGCAGCAGTTCCTGGTGCAGCGGAATATTGGTCTTGATGCCTTCGACCAGCATCTCGGACAGCGCTATGCGCAGCCGGCGGATCGCCTGCTCGCGGGTGTCGCCGTACGAGATCACCTTGCCGATCATCGAATCGTAATTCGGCGGAATCGTGTACCCGTTGTACACATGCGAGTCGACGCGAATGCCCGGGCCGCCCGGCGTGTGCCAGTTGGTGATCTTGCCCGGCGACGGCGTGAACTTGAACGGGTCTTCGGCGTTGATGCGGCACTCCATGGCATGACCGCGCAGCACCACATCCTTCTGCGTGTAGCGCAGCTTCTCGCCGAAGGCGACGCGGATCTGCTCCTGCACGATGTCGATGCCGGTGATCATTTCGGTGACCGGGTGTTCGACCTGCACACGGGTGTTCATCTCGATGAAGAAGAACTCGCCGTTCTCGTACAGGAATTCGAAGGTGCCCGCGCCGCGATAGCCGATGCGCTTGCAGGCGTCGACACAGCTCTTACCGACCTTTTCGATCAGCTTGCGATCGATGCCCGGCGCCGGCGCTTCCTCGATCACCTTCTGGTGGCGGCGCTGCATCGAGCAATCGCGTTCGCCAAGGTAGATCGCATTGCCGTGCTGGTCGGCGAGGATCTGGATTTCCACGTGACGCGGATTCTCCAGGTACTTTTCCATGTAGACCGTCGGGTTGCCGAACGCGGCCTGAGCCTCGGTGCGGGTCATGGTCACCGACTGGATCAACGCGCCCTCGGTGTGCACCACGCGCATGCCGCGGCCACCACCGCCACCGGCGGCCTTGATGATCACCGGGAAGCCGACCGCGCGCGCGATCTTGGTGATTTCCTTCGGGTCGTCGGGCAGTGCGCCACCGGAGCCGGGCACGCAGGGTACGCCGGCTTCGATCATTGCCTGCTTGGCGCACACCTTGTCGCCCATCATGCGGATGGTGTCGGGGCGCGGACCGATGAAGACGAAACCGGATTTCTCCACGCGCTCGGCGAAGTCAGCGTTCTCGGACAGGAAGCCGTAGCCCGGGTGGATCGCTTCCGCATCGGTCACTTCCGCTGCGGCAATGATGGCCGGCACGTTCAGATAGCTTTGGGCCGACGGTGCCGGGCCGATGCAGACGGATTCGTCCGCGAGCTTGACGTACTTGGCCGAGATATCGGCCTCGGAGTGCACTGCAACCGTGCGGATGCCAAGCTCGCGGCAGGCGCGCAAGACGCGCAGCGCGATCTCGCCCCGGTTTGCAATCAGGACTTTTTCAAACATGAGGCATGTGTCCGTGAAAGGTGAATAGGGTCGGTAGGGGGAGGGCTTGCGCCCGAACCCTTAACCGATCACGAACAGCGGCTGGCCGTATTCGACCGGCTGGCCGTTTTCAACCAGGATCGCCTTGATCGTGCCCGTCGCGTCGGACTCGATCTCGTTCATCAGCTTCATCGCTTCGATGATGCACAGCGTGTCGCCGGTCGAAACCGACTGGCCGAGTTCGACGAAGGGCTTCGCCCCGGGCGCCGACGTGCGGTAGAAGGTGCCGACCATCGGCGACTTGACGACATGGCCCTCGGGCTGTGCCGGCTCGGCCGGTGCAGCGGCGGCTGCGGCAACCGGTGCGGGCGCTGCCGCCAGCGGGGCCGGCGCAGCGTAGTAATGTGCCTGGGCGCCATTCGGTGCGCCGAGATGCTTCGCGATGCGGACTTTTTCTTCGCCCTCGGTCACTTCCAGTTCAGAAATGCCCGACTCCTGGACGAGGTCGATCAGCTTCTTGAGTTTTCTCAGGTCCAATTTATTACTCCCTCACGTGGATGCCGGCCCGCCTTTTGTCAGGGGAGGCGGTGACGGCTTAGTTTTCGCGAATGCGGTTGAGTGCGTATTCGAGCGCGAGCACATAGCCCTGCGCGCCGAGGCCGCAAATCACGCCCACCGCGATCTCCGAAAAGTAGGAGTGATGCCGGAACGGCTCGCGGGCGTGGATGTTCGACAGGTGCACCTCGATGAACGGGATCTGCACCGCAGAGAAAGCGTCGCGCAGCGCGACGCTGGTGTGGGTGTAACCACCCGGATTGATCAGGATGAAGTCCACGCCTTCGCTGCGCGCGGCCTGCACCCGGTCGATCAGCTCGCCTTCGTGATTGCTCTGGAAGGATTCGAGCAACACGCCATCGGCACGCGAGCGGGCCGTGAGCATGTCGTGGATGTCCGCCAGCGTCGTGCGGCCGTAAACCTCCGGCTCGCGCGTACCGAGCAGGTTCAGGTTCGGCCCGTGCAGCACGAGGATGCGGCGCTGCGGCGGTGCGGCAGAAGTGCCCTTCGATTTGCGATTGGAGGTCGCCATAACCGACAAGTTTGCCGGAAATCGACGAAGATGACTACCGTCGAGGCAGGAACCAACGAAAATAACCCGCCGCATTCATGCGGCGAGTTCGCTGCACGATGCCACTCGAAGCCCCGCTTTGCAAGCGTGAAGGCGGGCTGATCAGCGCTGAATCAGATCCTGCAGTAGTTTCTCCAGCGCATCCTCCTTGAACGCGCCGAGTTTGGTTTGTGCGACGCGGCCGTCGGGGCCGATCACGATCGAAAACGGCAGCCCTTGCGCGGCATTGCCGAGCGCGACGCTGAGATCGACCAGCTCTGCGCCGCCGATCAGCAGCGGAAACGAGAGCTTGTTGGCGGCGGCGTAATCGCGCACGGCATCGGCTTCGTCGATGCCGATGCCGACGATCTGCACGCCTTTACCGCCCCATTTCCGCTGCGCCGCGTCGAGCAAGGGCATTTCCTTGCGGCAGGGCGGGCACCAGGTTGCCCAGAAGTTGATCACCAGCACTTTGCCCTGCCATTGCTGAAGGGCTTGGGGTCGGCCGTCCGAATCTGGCAGCTTCAATGCCAGTAGTTGCTGACGGGCGCCATCGCTCACTTTCGGCGCGGGCGTAGCCTGGTCGATATGGCTTTGGGCGCGCCATCCGGCGTAGCCAGCGATGGCCGATACGCCAATGATCAGCGCAGCGGCAATGCCGCGTCGTGCAGAGGGATTCATTCTTCGCGTTGGGCCGATTCGGCGAGCAGGGCTTCGACGGCGGGCAGTTTGGCACGGTCCGAACCGTTGCGACGCGGGATGCGCTCGGCGAGGGGGCCGAACACGCAAAGCTTGACCGGCACTTCGTCCCACTCGAAGGCGAGGATGGCCTCGGGCGACTCCGGGCCGGGTCTACGCACTTCGCGGTGTTCGTAGTCGAGCGCCTGATTCAGCAGGAAAATCTCGACTTCCTTGGCGCTGTCGGCGAACAGATCGATCTCGACTTCCGAAAAGCCGTTTGCTGAGCCATCCAGTACCGCGCCAGTGAGTGCCGGGCGCCAGGGCGCGAGCAGGCGCATCACCTCGCAGGCGGTTTCGCGCATTGTTTCCAGACGTTCTTCGTGTTCGTCGTCGGGGTAAAGCGCTTGGTACTCGCGCAGCGCGGCGTCGATTTCCGCGTTGTTCGGCATCGCTTCGCCTTCGGTCACGCCGAGCTGGCGGGCGGCCTTGCGCTTGGCGAGGCCGTAGTCGGCGATACCGTCTTCGGCCATCAGTCTGGCGGCCAGTGCGGCAACGTTCTGGCGCAGCGAACTGCGTTGGGGCGGTGCATCGAGCGGCATCGGGGTGGGGCGCGGGGCCTCGGCTACAATTGGGCCTATTCTAACCACTCCCCGCGCGCGCTCTCCGGGCTGCGCTGTTTCTGATGCACATTCACATTCTTGGTATCTGCGGCACCTTCATGGGCGGCATCGCCTTGCTCGCCCGCGCAGCAGGCCATCGCGTCACCGGCTGCGATGCCAATGTCTACCCGCCGATGAGCACGCAGCTGGCCGAGCAGGGGATCGGTCTGATCGAAGGCTTCGATCCGTCGCAGCTGGATCAGGCGGCGGATATGTACGTGGTGGGCAACGCGGTGTCGCGCGGCAACCCGCTGCTCGAAGCGATTCTCGACCGCGGCCTGCCTTATACCTCCGGGCCGCAGTGGCTGGCCGAGCACATCCTGCCGGGTAAATGGGTGCTGGCGGTTGCCGGTACGCACGGCAAGACGACCACGACATCGTTGCTGGCCTACCTGCTGGAATCGGCCGGGCTGAACCCGGGCTTCCTGGTTGGCGGTGTGCCGAAGGATTTCGGTGTGTCGGCACGGCTCACCGAATCGCCGTTCTTCGTGATCGAGGCGGACGAGTACGACACGGCGTTCTGCGACAAGCGCTCGAAGTTCGTGCACTACCGCCCGCGTACAGCGATCCTGAACAACCTTGAGTACGACCACGCGGACATCTTTCCGGATCTCGCCGCGATCGAAACCCAGTTTCACCACCTGGTGCGCACGATTCCGCGCCTCGGGCGCGTGATTGCAAACGGTGCCGAGGCGAGCCTGAAGCGCGTGATCGGCCGCGGCTGCTGGAGCGAGCTGGAATGGTTCGACGAGGCCGGCGCGTGGCATGCCCGCGAGGGTGACACTGCGGCGGAGGCGGTCTTTTCCTTGGGTGACGCGGAACTCGGCCGTGCCGACATGCCACTCGCCGGTTCGCACAATCGCGCCAACGCGCTGGCTGCGATTGCGGCGGCCCGCCACGTCGGTGTGCGTCCGCAGGATGCGATTGCCGCGCTGCCGGCTTTCAAGGGCATCAAGCGACGGCTTGAAGTGCGTGGCGTCGTGCGCGGCGTGACGGTGTATGACGACTTCGCCCACCACCCGACCGCGATTCAGACCACTGTTGAAGGTCTACGCCGGCGGCAGCCGCAGGGGCGCATTCTCGCGGTGCTGGAACCGCGCTCCAACACGATGAAGCTCGGCACGATGAAGGATCGTCTGGCACCCAGTCTCGCGCAGGCGGATTTCGTCTATTGCTATGCGAACAATCTGGGGTGGGACCCGGCAGAAGCGCTGGATCCGTTGGGTGACCGGGCGCAGACCTTTGAGTCGATCGATGAACTTGTGCGTGCTGTAGTGCAGCAATCCAGCGCGGGCGACCACATCCTCGTGATGAGCAACGGGGGCTTTGGCGGTGTTCACCAGAAGTTGTTCGATGCGCTCGCAAACACCTGATCCCTTGAGAGCAAAGCAGAAAGGCGCCTCCGGGCGCCTTTTGTTTTTGTGCTGTGTGAGCGGTGAGTGTTTAGGCAGATTGATATGGCGACGCAGCATGCGCGTCTGCGCAACACGTTGATATGAATCAACATTTGTTGCTGTCGGCGCCAGCGCTGTGGCACCATCAAAACAGGACGCGGAAGAACGGCCCGAAAGGGCGTCGTTCCCCCGCGCGGGAGTTGGAGTTGCGGCAAGCGGTCGTGTGAGGCGTCGCGAGGTCGGGTGCTCACGGACTGCAAAGCTGTCGTCAGAAGCAGCACTCATCCGGTGTTTTTCGAGGACCCATGAGGCATACCACTCGCGCATCAGTTCCACTCGCCATGGCGCTCGTCGCCGGCACCGCGTCGGCTGCCGACGCACGCTACAACCTCCAGCCCCCTGTTACTGGCATCGCCGAGCAGATCTACGGCATGCATTCGATGATGCTGGTGATCTGCCTGCTGATCTTCATCGGCGTCTTCGGCGTGATGTTCTGGTCGGTGTTCCGGCACCGCAAGTCCAAGGGCGCTGTCGCAGCCCACTTCCACGAGAACACCGCCGTCGAAATCGCATGGACCGTCGTGCCGGTGCTGATCCTGCTTGGCATGGCCTACCCGGCGACGAAGACTGTGATTTCGATGAAGGACACCTCGAACCCGGACATCACGATCAAGGCCACCGGTTACCAGTGGATGTGGGGCTACGACTACCTCAAGGGCGAGGGGGAGGGCGTGCGCTTCATTTCCACGCTGTCTACGCCTCGCGAGCAGATCGACGGCGGGGCGGCGAAGGGAGCCAACTACCTGCTCGAAGTCGACAACCCGGTGGTCGTGCCGGTGGGTAAGAAGATCCGCATCCTCACCACCGCGAACGATGTGATCCACGCCTGGTGGGTGCCAGCCTTCGGCGTGAAGCAGGACGCCATTCCCGGCTTCATCCGCGACACCTGGTTCCGTGCCGAGAAGGAAGGCGTCTATCGCGGCAACTGCGCCGAACTGTGCGGCAAGGAGCACGGCTTCATGCCGATCGAAGTGCATGTGGTGTCCGCCGCGAAGTACGCCGAATGGGTGGCGGCGCAGAAGAAGCGCATGGCCGCCGAAGCGCAGCCCGCGGCCCCGCAGGCCGCCGCCAACACGGCTGCGTCCGGTTGATCACGCACCGAATCCGAGACAGGAGCTAGAGCATGAGTGCGGTCCCACACGGCCTTGAACACGGACACGAACACCATCACCCGAGCGGGCTGATGCGCTGGATCACGACGACCAATCACAAGGACATCGGCACGATGTACCTGATCTTCAGCTTCATCATGTTCCTCTCGGGGGGCGTGATGGCGCTGACGATCCGCGCGGAGCTCTTTCAGCCCGGCCTGCAGGTGGTGCAGCCGGAGTTCTTCAACCAACTCACCACCATGCACGGGCTGGTGATGGTGTTCGGCGCGATCATGCCGGCCTTCGTCGGCTTCGCGAACTGGCAGATCCCGCTGATGATCGGCGCGAGCGACATGGCCTTCGCGCGGATGAACAACTGGAGCTTCTGGCTGTTGCCGCCGGCTGCGATCCTGCTGATCGGATCGTTCTTTGCGCCTGGTGGCGCATCGGCCGCCGGCTGGACGCTTTATGCGCCGCTGTCGATCCAGATGGGCATGGGCATGGACATGGCGATCTTCGCCGTCCATATCATGGGCATCAGCTCGATCATGGGCGCGATCAACATCGTCGTGACGGTGCTGAACATGCGTGCGCCCGGCATGACGCTGATGAAGATGCCGCTGTTCTGCTGGACCTGGCTGATTACCGCCTACCTGCTGATCGCGGTGATGCCGGTGCTGGCGGGCGCAGTGACGATGATCCTCACGGATCGGCACTTCGGCACCAGCTTCTTCAACGCGGCCGGTGGCGGTGACCCGGTGCTCTACCAGCATGTGTTCTGGTTCTTCGGGCACCCCGAGGTGTACATCATGATCCTGCCGGCTTTTGGCATCGTCTCGCAGGTTATTCCGACCTTCGCGCGCAAGCCGCTGTTCGGCTATGCGTCGATGGTCTACGCGACCGCTTCGATCGCGATCCTGTCGTTCATGGTGTGGGCACACCACATGTTCACCACCGGCATGCCGGCGACCGGCCAGCTGTTCTTCATGTACGCAACGATGCTGATCGCGGTGCCGACCGGCGTGAAAGTGTTCAACTGGGTCGCGACGATGTGGCGCGGCTCGATGACCTTTGAGGCGCCGATGCTGTTTTCGGTCGGCTTCCTGTTCGTCTTCACGATGGGCGGCTTCACCGGGCTGATCTGCGCGATCGCGCCGATCGACATCCAGATCCAGGATACGTATTACGTCGTGGCGCACTTCCACTATGTGCTGGTTGCCGGCTCGCTCTTCGCGCTGTTCTCCGGCGCCTACTACTGGCTACCAAAGTGGACCGGCCACATGTACGACGAGCGCCTCGGCAAGCTGCACTTCTGGTGCTCGATCATCTTCTTCAACATCACCTTCTTCCCGATGCACTTCCTCGGGCTGGCCGGCATGCCGCGGCGCATTCCGGACTACAACCCGATGTTTGCGGACTTCAATGCCATCGCCACGATCGGCGCCTTCGGGTTCGGGCTTTCACAGTTGATCTTCCTCTTCACGGTCATCAAGTGTGTGCGCGGTGGTGAGAAGGCCGCAGCCAAGCCTTGGGACGGTGCCGAGGGGCTTGAGTGGACGGTGCCGTCGCCGGCGCCGTACCACACCTTTGAAGAGCCGCTACTGATCAAGTGAGCCGGTCGATGACGAAGAAGAGCAGTGCGCGCAGCAATCTGAAGACAGCCATGGGGCTGGGCTCGGTCGCGCTGGTGTTCTTCTTTGGCGTGATGCTCAAGTACTGGTTGCAGAACCACCAATGAGCACACCGGAACGCGCCTCGGAAAATCGTCGTCTGTTGCTGCGGCTGGCGATCGCGGCGGTCGCGATGTTCGGTTTTGGTTTCCTGCTGGTGCCGTTCTACAACACGATCTGTGAGGTCACCGGCATCAATCGCCTGATGAAAGCGGATGCGCAGGCGGCCAACAGCCAGGTCGATGCCTCGCGCACGCTGACCGTCGAGTTTGACGCCAACACCCACGCGTTGCCGTGGCGCTTCTCGCCGCAGCAGTCGAGTGTGAGCACGCACCCCGGCGCACTGGTGCGGGTGGATTACGTGCTGGAGAACACCACGGACAAAACGGTGGTGGGGCAAGCGATCCCGAGCTATGGGCCACGCGTCGCCGCGCAGTACGTGAAGAAGCTCGAGTGCTTTTGTTTCCAGCAGCAGACCCTGGCGCCGCACGAGCGCCGTGTCATGCCGGTGGTCTTCGTGGTGGACGCGGCGCTGCCGGCTGAAGTGAATACCGTGACCTTGTCGTACACCTTCTTCGAGGTGGAAGGCGCTGCGCCTGTGGCCGCCGCGGGGCGGGCCGGGTGACGACAACGCCGCGGGCCGGCTTCCTGGCAACGCTGCGTGCGGTGTTGTGGTCGTTCATCGGTGTGCGCAAACGACAGGATTATCAGCAGGACGCGAGTTCGCTGAATCCGCTTGCGGTGGTGGTGGCGGGCTTGATCGCGGGTGCGTTGTTCATCTTCACGCTCGTGATGGTTGTGTCATGGGTTACGGCGTCGCCTTGAAGGCGCCGACATAAAACAGCATCGACAGGGAGACGCACAGATGAGCTCCACGCTCGAAAAGTATTTCGTACCCGAGCCCTCACGCTTTCCGATCTTCGGCTCCGCCGCCTTGTTGCTGATCGGTGCGGGTGCGGCGATGTGGCTCAACCGGGTATCGCCCGGTTCCTGGATGGTGGCGGCCGGGTTCGCGACGCTGATCTACATGCTGTTCGGCTGGTTCGGCCAAGTGGTGCGCGAATCCGAAGGCGGCAAGTACGGCGCGCAGGTTGACCGTTCGTTCCGCTGGAGCATGGGCTGGTTCATCTTTTCGGAGGTGATGTTCTTTGCGGCCTTCTTCGGCGTGCTCTTCTACGTTCGCGTGCTGGCCTTGCCTGAGCTGGGTTCCGGCAAGTCCGCGATGCTGTGGGACGGGTTCAAGAGTGCCTGGCCCAACGCCGGCCCTTACGCGGAAGAGGCCTTCACGCCGATGGCGGCGTGGGGGATTCCTGCCATCAATACCGCGATCCTGCTCAGCTCGGGCGTTACCCTAACTTGGGCGCACTGGGGTTTGTTGAAGGGTGCGCGAGGGCAGTTGATCAAGGGGCTTGTGCTGACGGTGCTGCTTGGCGTGATCTTTCTGTGCCTGCAGGCTTATGAGTACCACCATGCCTACGCCGAGATGAACCTCACGCTGGCATCCGGCATTTATGGATCGACGTTCTTCATGCTCACCGGCTTTCACGGCATGCATGTGACGATTGGCGCGACGATGTTGATCGTGATCCTCGCGCGCAGCATCAAGGGGCACTTTACGGCGGAGCGCCACTTCGCCTTCGAGGCGGTGGCGTGGTACTGGCACTTCGTCGACGTCGTGTGGCTGTTCCTGTTCGTCGTCGTCTACTGGCTTTGATCGCGGCGGGCGTCAGAGCCTGCCGTTGACCAGGCCGAAGTGATAGCTCGCCATCAGCAACAGGAACAGCAGCAAGGACATGCCGACCCGTATCGACAAGGCCATCGCCGTGCGCTGACCCGCACCGCGATCCTTGAGCAGGAAGCCCAGCGCGGAAGCCAGGCTTGCCACGATCAGCAGCAGAAACACGATCACCAGAACGCGCATGTCTCACTCCGGAATGCTTGTCACGCAGTGTAGTTCAGCCCCGGCGGCTTCGGCCAGCCGGCGTGCCGCGTTGCGCCGCGCGGTGGCGCTGCTGGCGGGCTTCGCGTGCTGCGTGTTGTTCCTCGCACTCGGGCGTTGGCAAATGCAGCGCGCCGACTTCAAGGCATCGCTGGCCGCATCGCACGCCGCGGCCGGCGCCGCGCAGGCGCTTCCCGCTTCCGCCGATGCAACGCATTACGACGGTGCGCGGGTGTCGGTGCGCGGGCACTGGTGGGTCGAGCGCAGCGTCTGGGTCGATAACCGGACTCACGCTGGCCGCGCCGGCGTGCATGTCGTCACCCCGCTGGTGCTGGCTGACGGCAGCTGGCTGTTCGTCAATCGAGGCTGGGCGCCGATGCCGGCCGACCGCGCACAGCTCCCCTTGCCGCCCCTGCAAGTTGGAGAGCAAACGCTGCTTGGCGTTGCGGTGCTGCCATCAACGCAGGGCTTCACGCTGGCTGGCGGCGATGCGCGCGAGGCGCTGTGGTCGCGCATCGATGCGACGCAGATGCAGCGGCGGGCGGGCGCCGCAAAGGCCTATCCACTTTTGCTGCAACTGGAAAGCGACGTCGGGGACGGTCTCGTGCGCGAATGGGCGCCGCTGGCCTTCGGGCCGGAGAAACATCGCGGCTATGCGATGCAATGGTTCTTGCTCGCCGCGTTGGCGGCTGGACTGACGCTGTGGTTTGGAATGAGGAGTCTGCGACGTGATGAAGCCTGATGCCCGCCGCACTTTGCTGTTGATCGCGGCTGTATGTGCTGCGCCGGTGATCGCCAGTTACACGCTTTACTGGTTCGGACGCGCGCCGGGCGGCGCCAACTACGGTGAGCTGTTGCAGCCAGCACCATGGCAGCCGGGGCGCATGGTCGAACTCGGTGGCCGCGCGCTGGATCCGGCGAGTCTGAAGGGGCGTTGGTTGATGGTCTACGCGGCCCCATCGGCGTGCGATGCGACTTGTCGGCACGATCTCTGGATCATGCGCCAGGTACGTACGGCGCAAGGCAAGGAAATGGAGCGCGTGGAGCGGGTCTGGCTGGTGACGGATGGCAGCACGCCCAGTGCGGAGTTGCTGGCCGAACATCCGGGCTTGCGCGTGGTGCATGGCGACGCCGCGGCGGCGCCCAGCGGGCGCATCGAAATGGTCGATCCGCTCGGTAACCGGATGATGCGCTACCCCGCACAACCCGAACCGAAGCGGATCATCAAGGATCTGACGCGCATCCTGAAGTACTCGCAGCTCGGGTGACCGTCATGTTGCGCAGACTCGTCCTCGCCGCGCTGTCGCTTGCCTGCATCGTGATCGTGCTGGGGGCCTATGTGCGGCTTTCGGATGCGGGGCTCGGCTGCCCTGACTGGCCCGGCTGCTACGGCCAACTGAGTCCGCATCACGCAGCCGACGCCATCTCGGCCGCCCAGGCGGAAGCGCCGCAGGGGCCGGTTTCAATGCCCAAGGCGTGGAAGGAGATGGTCCATCGCTATCTGGCGGCGTCGCTGGGATTGCTGATCCTTGGTATCGCGGTGTCGGCCTGGCGCCGCCGTCGCGAAGGCGCGCCGCTCGGGCTCGCGCTGGCGCTCGTGGGTGTGGTGATTTTTCAGGGGTTGCTTGGCAAATGGACGGTCACGCTGCTGCTGAAGCCAGCCATCGTGAGCGGTCACTTGATCGGCGGCATGACGACGGCAGCGCTGCTCGCATGGCTCGCGTGCAGACTATCCGGTCTGCGTCGCATCGAAGTGTCGCCCGCGCAAGCGTGGCTCGCTCGTTCAGCTTTTGTCGCGCTGATCTGCCAGGTCATTCTCGGCGGGTGGGTCAGCACCAACTATGCCGCGCTGGCCTGCACCGATTTGCCGACCTGCCATGGCGCTTGGTGGCCAGAGGCCGATTTCCGCAATGCCTTCCATCTTGTTCGCGAACTTGGCATGACCGCCACGGGCGATCTGCTGTCGAACGCGGCGCTGACTGCGATACACCTGAGTCATCGTGTTGGCGCGCTTGTGGCTGGCGTGTTGCTCGCCGCGCTGTCGGTTGCGCTGCTACGCCGTACGACGACGCGGGGTCTCGGTGCCCTGTTGCTGGCAGCGCTCGTGTTGCAGATTTCGCTGGGCGTCGCCAACGTGCTGCTGAGCCTGCCGTTGCCGCTCGCGGTGATGCATAACGCCGGCGCGTTGCTGCTGGTGCTGGTGATGGTCCGGATCAACCACGCCGTGCGGCCGCGTGCCGTGCCGGTACTTCGGGGGAGGTGCCTGAATGAGAACGCTCTCGCTTGAGTTCGCGCAGCCGCTGGCCGACCGTTTGCGGGCCTTCGGCGCGCTGACGAAATTTCGCGTCAACCTGCTGATCGTCTTTTGCGCGGTGATCGGCATGTTCCTCGCCGTGCCGACGGGTCTGCCCGGCGCCGCGACGGTGTTCGCCGCCACGCTCGGTATCGCCTGCGTTGCCGGTGCGGCGGCGGCGATCAACTGCCTCATCGAACAGAAGATCGATGCGGTGATGGCGCGTACCCGCGCGCGGCCGCTGCCCCGCGGTGTGCTGACGCCAGCCGAGACGCTGGCCTTCTCGGGCCTGCTTGGCGGCTTCGGCCTGACGGTGTTGTGGCAGGCGGTGAACCCGCTGACGATGTGGCTGACGCTTGCGACCTTTGTGGGCTACGCCGTGATCTACACCGTGCTGCTGAAGCCCTACACGCCGCAGAACATCGTGATCGGCGGTGCGTCCGGCGCGATGCCGCCGGTGTTGGGCTGGGCTGCGGTGACGGGAGAGGTGTCGGCGGACGCCTGCCTGCTGTTCCTGATCATCTTCGCTTGGACGCCGCCGCACTTCTGGGCGCTCGCGCTGTATCGCACGCAGGAATACGCCCGTGCCGGCCTGCCGATGCTGCCGGTAACCCACGGCTCGGAATACACCCGCCTGCAGGTGCTGCTTTATACGTTGATCCTGTTTGCGGTGACGCTGTTACCGTACGCAACCAAGATGAGCGGCTTGCCCTACCTTGTTGCGGCTGTCGCCCTTGGGGCTGGTTTCATCCGCTACGGCTGGCGGCTCTGGATGAACTACTCCGACGCGCTCGCGCGCCGCGCTTTCCGGTATTCGATCGTGTATCTTTCAGCGCTGTTCGCCGCCCTGCTGATAGACCACTACCTGTGATGCGCCGCCGCTTTCTCGCCGTGCTCGCAGCCGCCCTTTTAGGCGGCTGCGGCGTTTCTGACGCCCCGAAATTCCACGCCACCGACATCACCGGTGCCGACTATGCCAAGGCCTTCACGCTGACCGATCAGCACGGCAAGTCGCGCTCGCTGGCTGAGTTCAAGGGCAGGGCTGTCACCGTGTTCTTCGGCTACACGCAATGTCCAGACGTTTGCCCGACCAACCTCACGACGATGGCGCAGGTCGTAAAGCTGTTGGGGGCCGATGGCGAGCGCCTGCAGGTGCTGTTCGTTACCGTCGATCCGCAGCGCGATACACAGCAGCTGCTGTCGGAGTACATGCCTGCGTTTAACCCCAGCTTCATCGGACTGCGTGGCGATGCCGCGACGACCGAGCGCGTGATGAAAGACTTCCGCGTCTTCGCGCAGAAGCAGGGCGACATCGCAGGCGGCAACTACACGGTGGACCACACTGCCGGCACCTATGCCTACGACCCGCAGGGCCGCCTGCGGCTCTACATCCGCCACGGTGAAACACCGCAGAACATCGCGGACGATCTGCGCCTGCTGATCGCCGGCAAGTAGGCTTCACCGACTGTTACAACTCCTTGCCTGGCCGCCGTCAGCGACGCTGAACCGTGAGGCGTTGAGCAGGTACGCCCGCCGTGTCGGCGCGGCGATCTTGCAATGCGCGCAGCGCAGTGGGGGCTTTTGATGCGGGAGTGGCGAGCAGACGGCGGCTTGCGTTGGGTGTGGGCGCTGATTGGCGCGCTGTGCTTGATGGCGCAGGCTTGGGCCGAAGTGCCGGACCCGCCTGGGCGGGTCGGCCGGATCAGCCTCGTTGAGGGGCGAATCGAAGCCTGGATGGCGGATAGCCAGGACTGGGCGCCGATCAATGTGAACATGCCGGTCACCTCTGGCGTCGGGCTCTGGAGCGCGACTGATGGTCGCGCCGAGGTCCGTATCGGCAGCACCTCAGTGCGTCTGGACGCCGATTCGCAACTCAATTTCGATCGCGTCGACGACGCCGTGCTCGCCCTTGAGGTGCGGCGAGGCGTGGCTCGCGTGCGCCTGCGCAGCCTGCCGGACGACGAGCAACTGCTGATCAGCGCGGGGGGCGTGCGCATCGAAGCGCAACGCGCCGGTGACTACGCGCTGGAATACGACCCTGCCTCACGCCGTGCCTGGGTCTCCGTGTTTGCCGGCCGTGCGCGTGTCAGCGGCGTTGTCGAGCGGCTTACGGTACTGGCGGGCCAGCGCGTCGAACTCAATCTTGAGGCGCAGCGTCTCGTCGCGTCGGAAGAAGCCACTCGCAGCCAGTTCGACGAATGGGCGGAGGGGCGTGATCGCGAGCAGGATCGGCTGGCGTCGAGCCGCTATGTGTCGCCCGAGATGACCGGCATCGAGGCGCTCGACGGCCACGGTCGTTGGGAGGAAGACGGCCGCTATGGGCCGCTGTGGTATCCGGTCGCGGTGGCGCCGGGCTGGGCGCCTTACCGCTTCGGCCATTGGGCCTGGGTTGCGCCCTGGGGGTGGACCTGGATCGACGATGCGCCCTGGGGCTTCGCGCCCTTCCACTACGGGCGCTGGATCATGATCGGCAGCCGTTGGGCCTGGGCGCCGGGTAGCTACGTCGCGCGCCCGGTGTATGCGCCAGCGCTGGTGGGTTTCTACGGCGGCACGCCCGGCATCGCGATCAGCGTGCGGCTCGGGCCGGTCGTCGGCTGGTTCCCGCTCGCGCCCTTCGAGGTCTATCGCCCGGCCTACGCCTACAGCGACAACTACATCCGGCGCATCAACATCACCCATGTCACGCGTATGCCACCTACGCCCGGCGGCCAGAATGGTGACTTCCCGCGCCGACCGATCGACTATCGCTACGGCGCACAGCTTGATGCCGCTACCTTTGTGTCGCGCGACGATTTCTTCCGTTCCCGCCCGATTCAACATGCCCAGGACGGTGTGCGTACCGACGTGATCCGACACCTGCCGATCGGCGGCATGCCACCACCGCCTCCGGGCGTCACGCCGCAGCCGCCTCGCGGGCCCGGCGGTGCTGGCTGGTCGAACGATCCACGCCGGTCCGGCGGGCCCGGGGCACAACCGGTACCGCCTTCTGCGCCATCGCCGATGCCGCCGCGAATTCCGGGCGACCCACAGCGGGGGGATCTGCCGCGCTACCCGATCGGCGATCCGCGCCGGGCACCGCAAGGCTGGGGTGGCGAACGTGCAGGGCCGCAGGCGCCGGCTGACCGCCCGATACCGGCTGCACCGCCCGTGCGCAGCGCGCCGGCGCCGATCATCCCGATCGAACGCGACGTGCGTCCGCAAGCCACCCCGCCGCAGCGTGAACCTGCCATGCCCAACATTGGGCCGCAACAGAACCAGCCCGGGGTCGTGCCCGGCATGCCACGGCAAGGGGCTGAGCCGGTTCATTCGGGGGCGTCGGGCGTGCCGCGAAGCAGTGACGGCGCGCCACCGCGGCGCTGGCCGCCCGCGCCGGGCAGCGAGCAGGCGCCGCCGCCGCGCCCGAATCCGAGCATGCCGCCGCGCATGATGCCGATTCCCGGCGGGGGTGGTGCTGAGGCTCAGCGCGGTGGCCCGCGTCCGCCTGCGCCTGAGGGGCGTCCGGCAGAACCGCGCGGTGATCGGCAGCCCATGCAGGGCGTCAATCCGCCGCCGCAGCGAGCGCCCGAAGGGGGTAACCGTGCGCATGACACGCGCGAACATGGCCGCCAGGAACCCGAGCGGCCCCGCCGCCCGGGTCAGCAAAGCGAGTAACGGAAAACAACAAGGCCCCTTGCGGGGCCTTGTTCATATCGTTGGCACAGGCTGGCGATTCACACGTACGCCGCCAGCGCGCCCTTCATTTTCTGCAGCGCCTTCGCCTCGATCTGGCGAATGCGTTCGGCGGAAACGCCGTACTCGCTGGCCAGCTCCTGCAGCGTGGCGCTCTCGTCGTCGGCCAGCCAGCGGCGGCGGATGATCGCGCGGCTGCGCTCATCGAGCGATTCCAGCGCACTCTCCAGCCCTTCGCTTTGCAGGCGGTCGCGGCCACGTGCTTCCAGCACGGCGGTCGGTTCGGCGTTGGCGTCAGCGAGGTAGGCGATCGGTGCCACACGGCCGTCGTCGTCCTCTTCCGGGCCGAGTTCCAGCGCAACGTCGCCGCCCGAGAAGCGGGTTTCCATCTCGCGCACTTCTTCCGGCTTCACGCCTAGCACGCGGGCCATTTCGGCCACTTCGCCGGTGGTCAGCGTGCTGCTGTCGGTCTTCATGCTGCGCAGATTGAAGAACAGCTTGCGCTGCGCCTTGGTGGTCGCGATCTTCACCAGACGCCAGTTCTTCAGGATGTATTCGTGGATCTCGGCCTTGATCCAGTGGATCGCAAAGCTCACCAGGCGTACGCCGCGATCCGGGTCGTAACGCTTGACGGCCTTCATCAGGCCGACGTTGCCTTCCTGGATCAGGTCGCCGTGCGGCAGGCCGTAGCCGAGATAGTTGCGGGCAACCGAAACCACCAGCCGCAGGTGCGAAAGCACCAGCTGACGCGCAGCCTCGAGATCCTGTTCGTCGCGCAGCTTGCGCGCGAGCGAAAGCTCCTGCGCTTCGGTCAGGATCGGGAAGCGGTTCGCCGCCTGAACGTACTGATCCAGACTGCCCAGTGCGGACGGGACGGGGAACGACAGCGATGTGGTCATCTGCATACCTCCAACAATTACCTCTGGAACAATGTTAGCACTCGATGCTAGAGAGTGCTAATAACGCATTTTGTTCCTGGCATTTGTGTTTGCATGCAGACCGAGGACCTTGCCGGCGCGCCGTCTGGCGACTCGCCGGGCTTCGCTTGCTACGTGGCGCTCAGGCGACCGGTTCGAGTTCCGAGGCGTAGAACAGCGCCTCGAGCGAAGCGCAGGCCTCGTCAGGGTCGACCTTCACGTACCACATGGCTTCGCGCGCGTTGCCGCCGAGGCGGTTCTTGCGTACCAAGGTGCCGGTGCGGCCATTGAAGAAGGCGTGCCGGGCGGCAGCGCCGGCGTCGAGGTGGCCAATGCGGACGCGATGTCCGACCTCGAAGCTAGGGGTTTGCGTACTCATGTTCAGTGTTCTCGCTCTGGAAGAACGGTCGCGTTGTGGGAGCGCGATCGGGTTTTGTCTCTGTCGCGGATTCTTCGCTTGTGGCGAAGTCGCGTCTTGATAGTGTTTGACGATTTTACTCGTCGAAAATGACAAAACGCTATCCATTTGGCAAGAACGCTTCTTGCGTTGCAGCAAATGAAGATGGGATTAGTACCAAAGAGCGTGTCCGTTCACATTGACGGAAAGGCTCTTTGGGGGCGGGTTTCCGGGCTAGTCGAAATTTGCTTTGCTGCCGTAGCGAAATGGGGACCTGTTTTTTCCAGAAATCTGTTGCGCCGCCGCAGATGCGAGGCGCGCAATCCGCAAGCGCGGGCTGGATTTGATGGAAATTGCGCGCCTGATGCGCGCCGTTCAGCCGGCCGCATCGATCTCCGCCAAGGTGCAGGCCACGGCGTGGCTGCCGCTTCGATGCGCCAGCTTCGGTACGCCGACGCCGCAGGCCGCAATTGCATTCGGGCAGCGGGTGCGAAACACGCAGCCGGAGGGCGGCGAGATCGGGCTCGGCAGGTCACCTTCGAGGATCTGCACGGTCTTGTTTCGTTCCAGTGCCGGATCGGGAATCGGCACCGCGGAGAGCAGCGCTCGGGTGTAGGGGTGGGCCGGGGCGCGGAACAGCGTGTCGGCGTCGGCCGTCTCCATCACCCGGCCGAGGTACATCACCAGCACCCGGTCCGAGATGTGGCGCACCACCGCCAGATCGTGGGCAATGAAGATCAGCGCCAGCCCGTCTTCCCGCTGCAGAGCCATCAACAGGTTGATGACCTGAGCCTGGATCGATACATCCAGCGCGGACACCGGCTCGTCGCAGATGATCAGTTTGGGCTTCACGATCAGCGCCCGCGCGATGCCGACCCGCTGGCACTGGCCGCCGGAGAACTCGTGCGGGTAGCGGTTGATCACGTTCGGTTGCAGGCCGACGCGGGCCATCACCCGTTCGACTTCCGCCTTGACCTCGGCGGGCGCCATGCCCGGCCGCAGCCAGCGCAGCGGTTCGGCGATGATGTCGCCGATGGTCATGCGCGGGTCCAGTGACGAGAGCGGGTCCTGGAAAATCATCTGCACGTCGCCGCGCAAGGCTTGCCATTCCGCTTCCGGCAGACCGGCCAGTTCGCGCCCGGCGAGCTTCACACTGCCGCCGGCGATCGGGTTCAGGCCGACCAGCGCGCGCGCCAGTGAGCTCTTGCCGCAGCCGGATTCGCCGACGATGCCCAGCGTCTCGCCCGCGGCCAGCGTGAAGCTGACCTCCTGCACCGCTTTGAGCCTGCGCGGCGGCGCCCAGGGCGCCCAGCCTTCGCGGCCGACCTTGAATTCGACCCGCAGGTCGCGGACTTCCAGCAAGGGGGCGGTCATGCGGCGCCCTCCGTTTCGGCGCGTAGCAGGTGTTCGATCGGTCGATGGCAGGCGCGGCGGCGCTGGTCGCCGAAGTCGGCGAGCGGTGCCGGCGCAAGGCAGGCGGCGTCGCGCTCGATGCAGCGGGGTGCGAACGGACAGCCCGGCGGCAGCGCGAGCAGGTTCGGCGGGTTGCCGGGGATCGTGGCCAACTGGTCGCTGCCGTGGGTGTGGTCCATGCGCGGCACGGCATGAAGCAGGCCCATCGTGTAGGGGTGGCTGGGACTGGCGAACAGAGTCTCGGCCGGGCCTTGTTCCATCACGCGGCCGGCGTACATCACCAGCACCTGATCGCAGACGCCGGCGACGACGCCCAGATCGTGCGTGATCATGATCACCGCGGTGCCGAAGTCGCGCCGCAGCTCTTGCAGCAGCCGCAGGATCTGCGCCTGCACGGTGACGTCCAGCGCGGTGGTGGGCTCGTCGGCGATCAGGAGTTTCGGCCGGCACAGCAGCGCCATCGCGATCACGACCCGCTGCCGCATGCCGCCGGAAAACTCATGCGGGTACATGCCCAAGCGTTTCTTCGCCTCTGCGATCTTCACCGCGTCGAGCATGCGCACGGATTCTGCCGCTGCCGCCTTGCGATCCATGCCCTTGTGGAAACGCAGCACCTCGGTGAGCTGGTCGCCTACCGTGAGGTAGGGGTTCAGCGCGGTCATCGGGTCCTGGTAGATCATCGCGATCTCGGACCCGCGGCGGCGGTTCAGTTCGGCTTCCGACAGCGCCAGCAGGTTCGCGCCGCCGTAGATCACCTCGCCGCTCGCGCGGCCGTTCTTCGCCAGTAGACCCATCAGCGCAAAGGCGGTCTGGCTCTTGCCGGAACCGGACTCGCCGACGATGCCCAGCGATTCGCCCTCGGCGAGGTCGAAGGAAAGGTCGTTGACCGCCGCAACCTCGCCTTCGGGCGTGGCGAAGCGGACGTTCAGGTTGCGGACTTGAAGGAGGGATCCGGCGGCGCTCGGCCGCCCGGAGCCGCCGGGCGCCCCCCTGGGGGGCAGCGAGCGAGAGCGAGCGTGGGGGTCGTTCATCATCAACGCTCCTTCGGGTCCAGCGCGTCGCGCAGGCCGTCGCCGATGAAGTTGAAGCAGAACAGGGTGGTGACCAGGAAGCCGGCCGGAAAGGCGAGCTCCCAGGGCGCGGCCTCGATCGCCTTGGCGCCCTGTTCGAGCAGCGCACCCCAGGACGTCATCGGTTCCTGCACGCCGAGCCCGAGGTAGGAGAGGAAGCTCTCGAACAGGATCATCGAGGGCACCAGCAGCGTTGCGTACACGACCACGATGCCCAGTACGTTCGGCACGATGTGGCGGGTGATGATGCCCCAGCGCGACACGCCGCAGACCCGCGCTGCTTCGACAAACTCCTTGCGCTTCAGTGACAGGGTCTGGCCGCGCACGATGCGCGCCATGTCGAGCCAGCTGACCGCGCCGATCGCGAGGAAGATCAGCCACAGTTCGCGGCCGAAGAAGGTCATCAGCAGGATCACCAGGAACATCACCGGGAAGCTGGCGAGGATCTCCAGCAGCCGCATCATCACGCTGTCGGTCTTGCCGCCGAGGAAGCCGGCGGTGGCGCCGTACAGCGTGCCGATCAGCACCGCGACCAGTGCGCCGAGCGCGCCCACCATCAATGAGATGCGGCCGCCTAGCAGGGTGCGCACGTACAGGTCGCGGCCGAGGCTGTCGGTGCCGAACCAGTGCGCGGTCGCCAGTTCAGGCGCGATGTGCATGTTCTCGAAATCCGGGTCGTCGAAGGCGTGTGGCGAGGGCAGGGCGGCGAAGGCGCACAGCAGCACGATCAGGCCCAGGATCACGAGGCTCGCAAGCGCAGCGCGGTTCTTCAGGAAGCGGCGGCGCGCATCGGCCCACAGGCTGCGGCCGCGGATGCTCTGCGCGAGGGTGTCGTCCAGCCCCGGCAAGGGCGGCAGCGGCCGCATCAGGCGGGCGGCAACGGTCGGGGTATTCATGGTCGAGGTGCTCATTGCAGACGGATGCGCGGGTCGATCACGCCGTACAGGATGTCGACGACGGCGTTGAAGAAGATGGTCAGCGCGCCGATCAGGATTGTCAGGCCCAGCACCATCGGATAGTCGCGGTTCAGCGCGCCATTGACGAAGAGCTGGCCGATGCCGGGGATGCCGAAGAAGGTCTCGACGACGACCGAGCCGGTGATGATGCCGACGAAGGCCGGCCCGAGGTAGGAGATCACCGGCAGCAGCGCGGGCTTCAGGGCATGGCGGCGCAGGATGTAGCCGGTCGGCAGGCCCTTGGCGCGCGCGGTGCGAATGTAGGGGCTACCCAGCACTTCGATCATGCTGCCGCGCGTGATCCGTGCGATCACCGAGATGTAGTGCTGGCACAGCACCGCCACCGGCAGCACGACGTACATCAGCTTGCCGCCCTCCCAGCCGCCCGCAGGCAGCCACTTGAGCCAGATCGCGAACACCAGCGCCAGTACCGGGGCGAGCACGAAGTTCGGCAGCACCACGCCGATCATCGCCACGCCCATCACCGAATAATCGATCCAGGTGTTCTGCCGCAGCGCGGCGGTAACACCGGCGGCGACGCCCACGATCACCGCGATCACGAAGGCGAACAGGCCGAGCCGGAAGGAGACCGGCGCGGCGGCCCAGACCAAGTCATTGACGGTGAAGTCCTTGTACTTGAACGAGGGGCCGAAGTCGCCGCGGGCGAGGTCGGCGAGGTAGCCGAGGTACTGCTGCCACACCGGCTGGTCGAGCCGGTACTTGGCCGCAACCGCGGCCATCACCTCCGGCGGCATCGCCGCTTCGGTGGAGAACGGCCCACCCGGCGCGAGCCGGATCAGGAAGAAGGTGACGGTCACCAGCACCAGCAGGGTCGGCAGCGCCTCAAGTACCAGGCGGCGGAAGATGAACTTGAGCATGGCGGCGGCGTCAGTGGGCGAGGATGTAGATGTCGCGGGTCAGGATGCGGCCCTCGGGGTCGCGCCCGTAGCCCTTGACCCACGGCTTGATCAGGCGGCGCACGCTGTAGTGGTAAACGTTGGCGAGCGGAAAGTCCTGCGCGAGGATGCGTTCGGCGTCCTGGTAGAGCCGTGCGCGGTCGCCGGCATCCGGGGTGACTTTGGCCTGCTCCATGATCGCGTCGTAGCGCGGATTGTTGTACTTGGAATCGTTGCTGCCGTGCTTGGAGTGGAACAGATCCAGCATCGTCGACGGTTCGTTGTAATCCGCAACCCAGGAGTAACGGCAGACCTCGAACTCGCCCCGTGCGCGCGAGTCGAGAAAGCTCTTCCATTCCTGGTTGACCAGCACGACTTCTACCGGCCCGATGCGTCGCCACATCCACGCAGCGGCGAGCGCGATCTTCTTGTGATTCTCGTTGGTGTTGTAGAGCAGTTCGAAGCGCAGCGGCCGGGTCTTCGTGAAGCCCGCCTCCGCCAGCAGCCGGCGGGCCTCATTCTCGCGTTGCGCCTGCGTCCAGCGCTGCCATTCATGTACGACCGGGACGTAGCCCGCGGCGTTCAGCGGTGTGAGGCTGTAAGCCGGCGTCTCGCCGGTGCCGACCAGTTTTTCCGCGATGACTTCGCGTTGCAGGGCGAGCGACAACGCCTTGCGCACCCGCACATCGTCGAAGGGTTTCTTGCGGAAGTTGAAGGCGTAGAAGTAGGTGCCCAGTTGTGGCCAGGTCACCAGTTGGTTCGGAATCTCGCGCCGGATCTGCTTGAGCTGCTCTGGTGGTACGCCGCCGTCAGCGGTCATGTCGAGCCCGTTGGCGCGGTAACGCTGATACTCGGCGGACTGATTGACGATCGGGAGGAAGGTGACCTTGTCGATCACCGTTTTCGCGTTGTTCCAGTACATCGGGTTGCGCACCATTACGATGCGCTCGTTGACCACCCGTTCGGCCAGCTTGTAGGCCCCGTTGGAGACCATCTTGCCGGGCTCGGTCCAGCGGTCGCCGTACTTCTCGATCACCTTGCGCGGCACCGGCATCAGGCTGCCATGCGCGAGCGTGGCGACGAGGTAGGCGACCGGTTGCTCCAGTGTGATGAGCAGATGGCGGTCGTCGAGCGCCTTCACGCCCAGTTCCGAGGGCGGCAGCTTGCCTTCGACGATTGCGGTGCCGTTCTTTACATTGCTGGCTTTCCCGAGATACCACGCGTATTGCGAGGCCGTCTTCGGATCGACCATGCGCTTGAATGCGTATTCGAAGTCGTGCGCCGTCACGGGGCTGCCGTCGGACCACCGCGCGTTGCTGCGCAGTGTGAATCGCCATGCGCGCCCACCTTCAAGGCTCTCCCACTTCTCGGCGACACCGGGCACCACGTTTCCGTTGATGTCCGGGCTGACCAGCCCCTCAAACATCTCAAGGGCCAGGCTCGATTCGGGGCGCCCTTCGGCTTTGTTCGGATCCAGCGTTGCGGGCTCGGTGCCATTGCCGCGCACGATCTCCTGAATCGGATGCAGTTGGGTGCCGGGCGGGACCTCGGCGGCGAATACGCCGGGCAGGCAGGCGACTGCGGCGGTGATCAATGCAAGCCGTTGGGGCATGCGCATCGTTTCGGGGCTCCTGAGTCTGGCGCGGCCCGGTATCGCGCCGCCCTGTCGGGCGGGGCTGCGGCGAGCATCCACCGGCGGGTGTCCGGGGGCTGCCGTACCGGGCAAAGCGGGCAAGGTTAGGCGTTCGGAATGGCTACTGCAAGCAACATGCCTGCCTTGGCGGCGATCGGGGCGCTTTGATCAACCTCAAGCCTTGGTGCAGAACTTTGCCGTTAAATGCGAATCTGCCAATTTCCCGTCCGTGCGGATGGGCTTTAGAACCGTTAGGCCAGACCCACACATGACACGCAGCCCTCGCCTGATCCACCTCTCTCACGAACACGCTTCGGCGCTCAAGCTTGCCCTCGCCGTGCGGGCGCTTACGCCGGACGACCCCACCTCCTTGCCGGCCGTCGCGCAACGCATCCGCGACACCTTCGAGCGCGAGCTGGTAGGGCATTTCGAGGAAGAGGAAAAACATGTGCTGCCGCGCCTTGAGGCAGCCGGGCGCGCGGATCTGGCTGAGCGTACCCGTCGCGATCACGATCGGCTGCGTGAGCTGGCCGCGGCGCTTGCGAACCCGTCGGTGGAAGGTGTGCGTGCCTTTGCGGCGGCGCTGACGGCGCACGTCGCGTTCGAAGAGAACATCGTGTGGGAGGCGCTGGAACCCGGCGCCGGCATGTCCTTCGACCCTGACGCGATCTAAGGCTTCGGCCGGGCCGGTTCAGGCCCGGTTCGTATCGCGCCAGTCCAGCAGTGAGAGGTTGCTGCGCACGGCGAACGACTCCATCACCTCGTGGTGATCGCAGCGCTGCTCGAACGGTGCCTCGATGCCCTTGCCATGCAACTCGCAATGCGAGCTCTCCGGCGCAAAGTGCCGGCAGCGTCCTGCGCAGGGGAGGGGGCGTGTTGCGGACATCCGGACCTCGGTTCATGGGGGTTGAGTCGGCATTGTCCGGATTTCGAACAAAATTGCTTGTCAAAGATTGCGTTTCACCGAATGTGACAAAGTTTGCGATGAAGTCTTGATCGCGGCGCACTCGCGAGCCGCAGTCTGTCCCCTCTGCCGCTTCCGCCGGAATGCGGCGCTTCAGGCCCTAAACTGTCGCCCTCGGCGCTTGGCCCTCTGCCAGCGCATCCGACGGAGACAACGATGTTCCTGCGCAGTCTTGGTGGCCTCATTGGCCTGAGCCTGACGCTGTGTTGCGGCACGGCATACGCCTTCAAGCTCGATCAGGTGCCCGGCGCGCTCTCGCGCAGCGTGGTGCCGATCGACTACCGGGTCGAGCTGGACGCCGATCCCTACGCCGATCAGTTCTCCGGGCGCCAGACCATCCGCTTTGAGCTGCGGCGAGCCACAAACGAGATCGTGCTGCACGCCGACGCGCTGACGGTGCGTGCCGACTCCCTGGATGGTGTTGCACTGACGATGCCGGTGGAGGCAGACGCGCAGGCGCAGACGATCACGATCCGCCTGCCACGCAAGTTGCAACCCGGCCGTCATACGATCGGGCTGAGCTGGCAGGGCGCGCTCGATGAAAATGGCGAAGGGCTCTATGTGGCGCGCTACCTCACGCCCGCCGGCAGCGAGAAGCGCATGCTGGTTACCGACATGGAGCCGATTGGCTCCCGGCGCATGATGCCGCTGTTCGACGAGCCGGCCTTCCGCGCCCGTTTCGACATCAGCGTGCGCACACCGGCCCGCTTCACCGTGCTTGGCAACATGCCGCAGGCGAGCGAACGCAGCCTGCCCGATGGCCGCAAGGAAGTGCGCTTCATGCCGACGCCGAAGATGGCGTCCTACCTCGTCGCGCTCGCCGTCGGCGAATTCGAGGCTGCACGCGCCACGCACGACGGCATCGAACTCGCGATCTGGACGACCGAGGGCCTCAGTCAGCACACCGGCTACGCCATGGCGGTTACCTGGCAGGTGCTCGACTATTACCACCAATGGTTCGGCATCCGTTACCCCTTGCCCAAGCTCGACCAGCTCGCTGTGCCAGGTAAGCGCGGCGCAATGGAAAACTGGGGCCTCATCACCTACGGCGAGCCGCTGCTGGTGCTCGATCCCGATCTAGCCGGCCACAGCCAGCGCGAAGGCAGCTTCACCACCATCGCGCACGAGATTGCGCATCAATGGTTCGGCAATCTGGTGACGATGGCGTGGTGGGACGACCTCTGGCTCAACGAAGCCTTCGCCGAGTGGATGGGCGTGAAGGCCGCGCGCGAACTCAACCCCGAATGGCGCGCCCTCGACTCCTTGGGCAAAGAGCGTGACAAGGCGATGCGGGACGACGCGCTGGCGACGGCCAAGCCGATCGCCCGCCCGGTCGCGAGTGATCGCGCCGCCTTCGATTCCTTCGACGCGACCACCTACAACAAGGGCCACATGGTGATCGGCCTGCTTGAGCAATACCTCGGCGAACAGGGCTTGCGCGACGGCATCCGCAGTCACCTCACCAAACACGCCTACAGCAACGCCACGGGCGCCGATCTGTGGGACGCACTGGCCAAGCGCAGCGGCAAACCGGTCGCTGCGTTTGCACAGGCTTGGACGACACGGCCCGGGCACCCGACGGTGTTTGCCGAACGCAGCTGTGAGGCGGGGCAGGAAAAGATCAGCCTGCGCCAGCAACGCTATGGCTTTGGTTCGGTCGCCGCGGCCGATGAGCAGTGGCCGCTGCCCTTGCAGCTTGCGGCACAGGACGGCGTCGCGCGCGAGCGCATCGAACTGGGCAGTGCGCCGCTGTCGCTCGCCGGCCCGCCCTGCCGTACGCAGCGCAGCGTCGAGCCCTCACCCTTCGATCTGTGGCGGCTCGCGTGGGACGACGCCAGCCTGCACACGCTGCTTGCGCGCTTCCCGCAGCTCAGCTCCGAGCAGCGTGCGCGCTTGCTGGGCGATGCCTGGGCGCTAGCGCAGACCGGCGATCAGCGCGTCGACACAGTGATCGCGATGCTGGATGCGCTACCGGTGTCCGATACACCGCAGACCTGGGGTAGCGCGATCCAGATGATGCGCGCGGTACGTGCGCTGGCACGCAACACACCGCAGGTCGCCGCATGGGATGCCCGCGTACGTGCCTGGCTCGCACCGGTGGCCGATCGGCTTGCCGCCTTGCCCGCCGATCAGCAGGCGCAGCCGGCTTTCGCGGTGCTCACCGCGGAGGTGGAAACCCTGCGTGGCCTGGCGGGCGATGCGGGCGTGATCGCGCTGGCGCGCCAGCAGGTCGCGCGCGACGAACCCAACGTGCCGCGAGACCGCTACATCGGCCTGCTGAAGGTGTATGCCGCCCACGCGCAGCCGGCCGAATTCGATGCACTGATCGCGCGCAGCCGTGCCAACCGAGACACCGGCCTCGAATGGGCCTACGGCCACGCCTTGTCCTTCGCACCCACACCGCAGGCGGTGGAAAGCGTGCTGGCGTTAAGCATCGACGATGCCTTGCCGCGCGCGGTGCGCGACAGCCTTGCCGGCTGGCTGGCGGAACACGGCAACGCGCGCCAGGTGTGGACCTTCACCCAGGCGCATGCCGACACGCTGTTTGCGCGCGCCTCCACCTGGGCCCGCCGCTACATCGTGAGCAGCCCGCTGGACGGTGCCCGCGATACCGCGCTGGCCGCGGAAATCGAGGCGTATGCCGCCGCGCACCTGAGCGACGACGAGCGGCCCACGGTGCAGCAGGCGCTGGCCGCCTGCGCCCGTAACGCCGAGGCCTGGCAACGCATCGCGGCGCCGCTCGCGCAGGCCCTGTCTGTGCCGGATAGCGCGCCGACTGCGGCGACTGTCGAAGTGGCAACGCCGAAAGGGGATGCTTCATGAGCGCCACGCATCCGCTCGCCCGCCTGCTCGGCCACGCGCGCGCCTACCGGCGCGACGTATGGCTCGCGTCGCTGTACTCGGTACTGAACAAGTTTTTCGACGTGCTGCCCGAGGTGCTGATCGGCGTCGCGGTCGACGTGGTCGTCAACCGCAAGGACTCCTTCCTCGCCCGCGTCGGCGTGCATGAACCGAAGGATCAGCTGGTGCTGCTCGCCGCGGTGACGGCGCTGATCTGGGTCGGCGAATCGCTGTTCCAGTACCTCTACGACGTGAAGTGGCGCACGCTGGCGCAGAACCTGCAGCACGACCTGCGGCAAGAGGCCTACCAGCATGTGCAGCGGCTGGAGATGGGCTTCTTCGAGCGCCAGCGCACCGGCAACCTGATGTCCATCCTCGGCGACGACATCAACCAGATGGAGCGCTTCCTCAACGGCGGTGCGAACGACCTGATTCAGGTCTTCTGCTCCTCGCTGATGGTCGGCGCGGTGTTTTTCGCGCTGACCGCCAAGCTCGCCTTCCTGTCGCTGATCCCGGTGCCGGTGATCCTCTACGGTGCCTTCTGGTTCCAGGGCCGGCTCGCACCGCGCTATGCCGGCGTGCGCGAGGCGGCCGGCACGCTCGCGTCACGACTGTCGAACAACCTGCTCGGCATCGCCACGATCAAGGCCTACACGGCAGAAGCCTACGAGGCCGAGCATGTGCGCCAGGGTTCTGACGCTTACCGGGTGCGCAATGCTGAGGCAATCCGCCTCTCCGCGGCGATCACGCCGGTGATCCGCATGGTGATCCTGGCCGGCTTTACGGTCACGCTTTTGTACGGCGGTTTCCTGACCCTGAACGGCGAGCTGGGCGTGGGCAGCTACTCGGTGCTGGTGTACCTGACGCAGCGTCTGCTGTGGCCGCTGACCCGGCTCGCGGACATGACCGACCTCTACCAACGTTCGATGGCCTCGATCGAGCGGGTCATGAACCTGATCGATACGCCGCTCGCGATTCCGTACGAGGGCCGCCATCTGCCGGCCGGCTCGGTGCGCGGCGCGCTGCGTTTCGACGATGTGCGCTTCGCCTACGGCGACACGCCGACGCTGCACGGCATTGCGCTCGATATTCCTGCTGGCCACACGGTCGCCTTCGTCGGCAGCACCGGCAGCGGCAAGAGCACGCTGGTGAAGCTGCTGCTGCGTTTCATCGAGCCGCAATCCGGCCGCATCCTGCTCGACGGCGCGCCGATCGACGAAGCCAACCTGCAGGACCTGCGCCGCGCGATCGGCTATGTCGCGCAGGACAGCTTCCTCGCCGACGCCACGGTGGCCGAGAACATCGCCTACGCGCTGCCCGCCGCGAAACGGGAGGACATCGTCGCGGCGGCCGTCGCGGCCGAGGCGCACGACTTCATCTCCGCGCTGCCGCAGGGCTACGACACGCCGGTCGGCGAGCGCGGCCAGAAGCTCTCCGGTGGCCAGCGCCAGCGCATTGCGCTGGCCCGCGCGATCCTGAAAAATCCGCCGATCCTGGTGCTGGACGAAGCAACCAGCGCGGTCGACAATGAAACCGAGGCCGCGATCCAGCGCTCACTAGAGCGGCTGGTAGTCGGCCGTACCAGCCTCATCATTGCACATCGTCTTTCGACGGTGCGCCACGCCGATTGCATCCATGTCATGGAAGGAGGGCGGATCATCGAAACGGGTACGCATGAACAGTTGCTGGCGCAGAGCGGCCAATACGCTTCACTGTGGCGTCTGCAGACCGGTGAACGGTGGTCTTCACAGTGAGCGCTTTTCCGCCTCGCAGCGCCTGTGCGCGGTCGAGGCCGTGTCGTGGACGGGGAGGGCCGGCGTGAGCGAAGTTCGGCGCCCAGCACGGGTTGTTCCAAGGAGCGCTCGCGTCCTTCGCTGCCTGGCTGTGATCGCTGCGGTGTTCGGCATCGTGCCGTCGTATGCGGCCGACGTGATCGCCTATGCCGAATCGCTGCCGCCGTACAACTACCAGGAGAACGGATCGCCTGCAGGTCTCTCGACCGATGTCCTCCGCGTCGTGTGTGCCGAGGCCCGACTCGATTGCGAGATCCACATCGTGCCCTGGGCTCGGGTTTATTCACTGGCCAGTCAGATGCCCAACCGGCTCGCCTTCACCATGGTCCGGCTCAAGTCTCGCGAGGCCCAGTTCGACTGGGTAGGCCCCTTGCCCGCGGCGGAAATGCAACGCCTGTTCGCGCTGCGCGAAAGCCCGATCCAGACCCTGCAAGTTTCGGAGCTTGCACGCTATCGCATCGGTGCTGAACGGCAGGGCGCCGGTGCCCACCGTTTGATCGAGCTGGGCGTACCGATCGGGCAGATCGACTACGCCGACGATGTCGAGAGCAGCGTCCGGAAATTCCTCAACGGCCGGGTGCAACTCATCGTCGGCGTGGAACGCATCCTGGCGAGGGAACTGCGCCGGCAGGCGCGTTCGGCCGAAGACGTGCGCGTCGTCTACACCTTGTCGAGTGATGACAGCTACTACTTCGCGCTCAACCGCGGTTCGACGCCGGGTCTGGCCGGGAAACTCCAGGCCGCCCTCGATGCGCTCAGGAAGCGCGGCGTGATCGATTCGATCGCAGAACGCTATCGGGATCCGCGCTGAACCGCCGCCCGGCACGCAGCCGATTCGGTGTAGGCTCGCGAACTTGTCACGCGAAACGCGTACAAACAGAGAACCCGAGGCGCCCGCCAGATGGCGCCCGCAACATCACCCTCAACCCTGACAGGAGCAACACCATGAGCACAGTCACCCTGGGCGGTAACCCGATCGATGTCGCCGGCAAGTTCCCGGCCCCCGGCAGCACCGCCGCCGAATTCGGACTGGTCGGCGCCGACCTCGCCAACCACGGCCTCGCCGAGTTCGCCGGCAAGCGCAAGGTGCTGAACATCGTGCCCTCGCTCGATACGCCGACCTGCGCGGTGTCGACCCGCAAGTTCAACGAAAGCGCCTCGTCGCTCGACAACACCGTCGTGCTCGTCATCTCCGCCGACCTGCCCTTCGCCGCCAAGCGCTTCTGTGAGGTCGAAGGCCTGAAGAATGTGATGACGCTGTCGACCATGCGCGGCGGCGAGGCCTTCAAGCAGGCCTACGGTGTCGACATCGCCAGCGGCCCGCTCGCCGGCGTCACCGCCCGTGCCGTGGTCGTGCTCGATGCTGACAACAAGGTGCTGCACAGCGAACTCGTCAGCGAGATCAAGAACGAGCCGAACTATGAGGCGGCGCTGGCTGCTCTGAAGTAAGGCTTTGGTGGCAGGCCGTTGCGACGGCCTCGTGCGCTGAGGAAGGGAGCCCGCTGAGTGCGGGCTCTTTTGTTTTGTGGGGTTGTGGGTTGGTAGGTTGGTGCTGAGCTTTGCGAAGCCCAACGCTTTGGCTTGCGATGTGTGCTGCCAGTGTGCGCTGGCCTTCCCGTTCAAGCCGGGTCCCGCCCCGGCGGGCGGGTTCCTTTCTTGTGCCGACAAGAAAGGAACCAAAGAAGCGGCCCCGCTTCAACGCCGCGCGCTTCGCGCACGGTGCCCTGCGCTGCTCGCGTCGCCGGGGGCCTGCGGAACTCGCCCTCGCTGCGCTCGGAGCTCAAACAGTCCTCGGCCCCGCCGTGCTGTGCACGTCGGAACCCGGCGACGCTGCGCTGCTCGGCGTTTCAGAGGGGGAGGAAGAAGCGTCGACGTTTCCCCGCTGTCGGATTTCCGTAGCCTGGATGCAGGCCGAAGGCCGGAATCCGGGATGTGCGGTTGAGCATCTGGATACGCCTGCCCCGGATTTCGCTGCGCTCCATCCAGGCTACGAAACACACGCAATCGTTGCTCAACCGATGGTTTTGACTTTCGGGTCCCGTCGAGAGCGCCGAACGGAGGTGTCGGCCGGCGGGGCAGTCCGGACTCGCTGTTTGAGGCGCGCAGCGCCGAGTTCGCGAGGCCGGCCGACGGGCGATGCCGTAGTGAGGGCAGCCCGTAGGGCCGCGAACGCCGGGTCGTCTTTTCTTGGTTACTTCTTTTGACGAAGCAAAAGAAGTAACACGCCCGCCGGGGGCGGGACCCCGGCCAACGCACGCCTGCAAAGCGACAAAGCGAATCGCCAGCCGCCCCAACCTGCGCTCAACCCAAACCTTGGCCTTCGCTACGCTCAACCCAACCTTCGTCACTGTCGGCGGAGGTTATTGGTGCAGCAGTGGCATTGGAGGAGGCTTTACGCCAGGGGGGATCAGCACACGATCGACAAATTGGCGCGTCGCATAGCTTGATCCAACACTCACAGCCGGGCACTTGTAGGCCGACAGCCAGGGCGTGGCGCTCGCCGAGAACGCGCCTGGCGGGCTCCAGGCGTAGCGGAGCATCTCGGCCATCACTTCATTGGTCTGCGTATCGATCACCTTGACCGTGCCGCTGGCCAAACCGCGTGCCCGTTCCGTAGGCACGACATGGTCTTCGAAGGTCACCGCATAACGGGGGGGCGGGTCTAGCGGTGGGTTTTCATCCAGCCAGAACTTGATGTAGCCCTTCGAGTAGGACTTGTCGTACTGCCACGGTTCGTCCCAGCGAGGCGTGTAGTGAATCCGCCTGCCAGTCTTGTCATCTATGACGTCGACGTAGGCAAAGCCCGATGTCGAGTCTTCCGTCTTAGTGGTGCTTACGAAATAGCTTTCGTCCTGGACACCCGACGAAGTACGACGGTAGGCGAGAAATGACGTGATGTAACCCTCGTCTTTTGATTCCAACGCGAACGCTGTCCCCGGCGCCATGATGTCCTGCCAATCGCCATCGCGACGAACCTTCAAGAGCAGAATCCCCTCAACGTTCTCAGCCTTGCGGTAGAACTTGTAGCCTGCCACCTCCCGGCACAAGCGCTGAAATTCAGCCTTGTCCGCGGCATACCGTGCCTGCGCCGCAGCCCGCGCCTGGCGGGCGAGGTGGTAGTCGTAGGCGGGTTTGGCGAGCAGGGCTGCCATCGCCAGCAGGCCCAGCACCCAGCGGGTTCTCATATTCAGCGCAGGCATCGCGCAGTTCTCCGGAAAGCATGTGGTGTATGGCTCATGATCCGTTCGACAGATCGGCTGCGGCGTCGGTGCGCTTGCAGGCGGCGCAGTGGTTCGCCGGCATTGTCCGCGGATGGCCCGTTTGCCGCGCGAGGCTACTTCACACTCTGCGGCGGGTATCTCCCGTCGCGGCCATGCGCGCAAGCCCGCTTGCGCAGGATCAAACGCGGCACACGACCACGCCTTGGCGTGACGGAATGGGCCACGCGATGGGCACAACACACGGCAGAATCCGCCCGCGCCCGCCAAGCCGGATGAGCGCTCGCGCCGCTCGCCGCGATGGATTGCGAGCACAACGACCCGACCCAAGATTAACAAGAAAATGCTGCTGGCCGCCGTTGCGGCTTCTTTGTGCACCCTCAGCGCCCAGGCCGATGAAGGCCGCTCCGTCTTCTTCGCGCTGACCGGGGGGCTCACCTACGGTGGCGACGAGATCGCCACGATCACCTACACCGATGGCAGTTCCACCGAGCTGCGTGCAGGCAACCTGTTCAACATCGGCGCTGGCGCGCTGTGGGCGCCGACGAACATGCCGATCGCGCTGCAGGCCACGCTGAACTACCACCCCGACTACGCCAGCGCGAAGAACGGCGATGCCACCTTCTCGCGCGTGCCGTTCGAACTGATGGGCTACTACACCGGCGTCGACAAGTGGCGTTTCGGCGCCGGCCTGCGCTTCGTGAACAACATCAGCGCAGAACTCAAGCGTGATGGCGCGGCGACCGAGACGGTCGACTACAAGAATGCAGTGGGCTACGTGCTTGAGGCGGGTTACCGCATCACCAAGCAGGGCTGGGTCAATGCCCGCATCGGCATCGAGGAGTACGAGCCGGAATCGCTGAAGGTTGGCGCTTGGCGTTACGACATTTCGAACCAGGAGAAGGTCAACGCCAGCTACGGCGGCGTGAACGTCGTGTTCGGCTTCTGATCCGGACGCTGCGTGCGAGAAGGCCGGGCTTGCCCGGCCTTTTGTTTTTGTCGCGTCAGCGAATCGTACGGCGATCATTGCCCGCGCCCGTCATAGAATCGCGGCTTCACCAAGTTTGGAGCCGCCATGTCTGTCCTCATCTGCGGGTCGATTGCTTACGACACGATCATGGTCTTCCGGGATCGCTTCAAGAAGCACATCCTGCCCGACCAGATCCACATCCTGAACGTTTCCTTCCTCGTGCCCGACATGCGGCGCGAGTTCGGCGGCTGCGCGGGCAACATCGCCTATGCGCTGAAGTTGCTCGGCGGTGCGCCGCTGATCATGGCCACGGCGGGCGAGGACGCCGCGCCCTACCGCAAGCGCCTGGCGGATCTTGGTATCCCGGATACGCATGTGCGCGAAGTGCCGGGCAGCTACACCGCGCAGGCCTTCATCACCACCGATCTGGACGACAACCAGATCACCGCCTTCCACCCCGGCGCGATGAGCTTCTCGCACCAGAACCATGTGGCGGATGCAGCGGGCGTGACGCTGGGCATCGTCGGGCCGGACGGGCGCGACGGCATGCTGCAGCACGCACGCGACTTCCACGCCGCGGGCATCCCCTTCGTGTTCGATCCGGGTCAGGCGATGCCGTTGTTCTCGGGCGAGGACTTCCTGCAGTTCCTCGACTGGGCGACCTGGTGCACCGTTAACGACTACGAAGCCCATCTGCTGTGCGAGCGCACCGGTCTCACGCTGCCGCAGATCGCGGCCAAGGTGCAGGGGCTGGTTGTCACGCGCGGCGGCGAAGGTTCGGACATCTTTGCCGACGGGCGCGAAACGCGCGTACCGGTGGTGCCGATCACCGCGATCGCTGATCCCACCGGGTGTGGCGATGCCTACCGCGGCGGGCTGCTGTACGGGCTATCCAACGGTTGGTCGCTGGAGAAGGCGTGTCAGCTTGCAAGCGTGATGGGCGCTTACAAGATCGAAGTTCGCGGCCCGCAGAACTACGCGCCGACGCGCGATGAGATCGCGGCGCGGTTCGAGAAGGCCTACGGCGCACGGCCGTTCTGATCTGCTATAGGCAGTAACGAAAAAGGCCGGGCGTTTGCACCCCGGCCTTTTTTACGTGCTATCGCTTTCGCAGCCGCGGGGCCGTGCCGTCGTGTTCAGCCGTCACTGCGCTCACCGGCCGCATGCAGATGCCGGCGAACCGACAGCGCGGCGCCGAGCCAGCCGAGCAGGCTTGCGAAACCGATCAGCACGGTTACGCCGAGGAGATCCGGCCCACCGAGTTCGAGTGGGATGCCGTAGGACTCGGCGAGTCGCGTGGCGGGCCCCTGCATCAGCGCCAGGATGCCGAGCAGCAGCCCCCAGGCGGCGAGGCCGCCGAGCGCGCCTTGTAGCGCACCGAACCACAGGAAGGGGCGGCGCACCCATTGTTGGGTTGCGCCGAGCAGCAGGCTGACGCCGATCTCGTGCCGCTGCGTCAGGATCTGCAGCCGGATGGTGTTGAAGGTGACGATGACCAGCGCGGCGCCCAGCAGGCCGGCCAGTGCACCGACCGCCGAGTGCACAAGGCTCACCAATGCTGCCAGCCGCTGCACCCATTCGGTGTCGAGTTGCACATGCGCGACGCCGGGCAGTTTGCGGAAGCTCTCGGCGAGGCGTGTGAACTCGGCGGGTGCGTCGCTGTGCGGGGTGATGATGAAGGCGTCGGGCAACGGATTCTCACCGAGCGCGCGGGTCACGTCGCCCAAGCCGCTGCCGCTTGCCAGCTGCTTGAGCGCTTCGTCGCGCGGAACGAAGCGCAGGCCGGTGACGCCTTTGTCGCTGCGCAGCGCACGTTCGACTGCGGCGACCTTGGCCTTGTCGGCGCCCACTTCCATGAAGAGGCTGATCTCGGGTTGGCCGGACAGGCCTTGTGCAAGTCGGGCGACGCTGTCGGCAAGCACATAGCCCAAGGCGGGCAGCACCAGCGCGATGGCAACCACGAGCACCGATAGCAGGGTGCCGAGCGGGGTATGGGTGAGACGTTTGACGGCGCGCGTGAGCGCGATGCCGTGGAGGGCGAACCAGCGGGTCATGCGCTCACCAGCCTTCCCTTCGAGAGTTCGATGCGGCGCGGCGCGCGATCGGCGAACAGGCGTTCATCGTGGGTCGCGATGATCATCGTCACGCCGGCTTCGTTGTAGTCGCGGAACAGCGCAGCGATGTCCTGCGCATAGGCCGCATCGAGGTTGGCGGTTGGTTCGTCTGCGATCAGCATGGTCGGGCGATTGACGATCGCGCGCGCGATCGCAACGCGTTGTTGTTCGCCGCCCGAAAGCGAAATCGGCATCGAACGCTCATGCTGTGCCAGGCCGACGCGCTCCAGCGCCGCGCGGACACGCGCCTTGGCGTCGCGCACCGGCATGTCGGCGAGGATCAGCGGCAGCATCACGTTGTCCAGCACATTGCGGTCGTAGAGCAGGCGGCTGTCTTGCGTGACGAGGCCGAGGCTGCGGCGCAGATAGGGAATCGCGCCGGCCGACAAGCGACTCACGTCCTGATCGTTGATCAGCACGCGGCCGCTGGTGGGGCGCTCGAGTACCGGCAGCAGCTTCAGCAGGGTGCTCTTGCCAGCGCCCGAGTGGCCGCGCAGCACGACCAACTCGCCGCGCTCGATGCGCAGGTTGATGCCGATCAGCGCTTCGTACCCGCCGGGGTAGCGCTTCGAAACGTTGTCGAACTGGATCACGCGGCGCGCTCCTGGCTGTGATCGGCTACTTGGCAGGCGCGGCGTCGAACAGCGCCTCGACGAATTCGCGCGCCACGAAGGGCTGCATGTCGTCGATGCGCTCGCCCACGCCGATGAAGCGGATCGGCTTCGGGTTGGTACGTGCGATGGCGGCGAGCACGCCGCCCTTGGCGGTGCCGTCGAGCTTTGTCACGACCAGTCCGGTGACGCCAACCGCCTTGTCGAAGGCGGCTAGCTGCGCCAGCGCGTTCTGGCCGATGTTGGAGTCGAGCACCAGCAACACTTCATGCGGCCCGGTCGGGTCCGCCTTCTGGATTACGCGACGCACCTTGGCGATCTCTTCCATCAGGTGCAGTTGCGTAGGCAGGCGGCCGGCGGTGTCGGCCAGCACGATGTCGATGCCGCGGGCGCGCGCAGCGTTGATGGCGTCGAACACGACGGCGGCCGGGTCGCCGCCGTCTTGCGAAATCACCGTCACATCGTTGCGGCGGCCCCATTCCTGAAGTTGCTCGCGGGCGGCGGCGCGGAAGGTGTCGCCTGCGGCGAGCAACACGCTCTTGCCTTCGGCCTGAAAGCGCTTGGCCAGCTTGCCGATCGATGTGGTCTTGCCGGAGCCATTCACGCCGGCCAGCATGATGATCGTCGGCTTGTGGGTGTGGATGTCGAGCGGCTGCTGCAGCGGCGTGAGCAGGCCTTCGAGTAGCTCCATCAGCACGCCCTTGAGCTGCTCGCCGGTTTCGAGCTTGTCGCGCTTCCAGCGCTTGCGCATCTCGTCGATCAGGTATTGCGTTGCATCGACACCGCAGTCGGCGGTGAGCAGCGTGGTCTCGATCTCGTCGAGCAGTTCGTCGTCGATCTTGCGGCGCGAGAACAGATCCGACATCACGTCGCCGACATCCGCACCCAGCGTCGGGCCGACCGCGGCGTTCAGCTTCGCGCGTGTCTTCGAGAGCCCGTCGCGCAGGCGGGTGGCCCATGAGCGCGAGTCCGCCGGCGGCGTTGCCTGCGGTGCAGGTGCCACCGCGGCGGCGACGGGCTTGGCCTCAACAGGAGCCGCCGCAGGGGCCGTCTCAGGCGCTGGCGCGGCAGGCGTTGCTTGCGGCGCTGCGCTGTCGGCGGGTTTCTTCTTGAAGAAATCGAACATGGGAGCTTCCGTGGATGCGGGCTGCGCGAGTGGCGCGCGAGCCCGTGTGCCGCTAATATGCTGCGCCCGCGGTAGCCTGCAGAGGCTGCGCCGGCAGGAAAATTCGACCAAGAAGTCTAGCAGATGCCCCCCATCCATCCTGAGTTTGCGGTGCCCGGAGCTGCCCGATGAGCCAATTACGCATCGTGGGCGGCCAGTGGCGCTCGCGCCGCCTGCAGGTGGCGGATGTGCCGGGCTTGCGGCCGACACCTGACCGCGTGCGAGAAACCTTGTTCAACTGGCTCGGGCAGGATCTCGATGGCTGGTCCTGTCTCGATCTATTTGCCGGCAGCGGTGCGCTGGGTTTCGAGGCGGCCTCGCGTGGCGCTGCCCATGTGCTGCTTGTTGAGCGCGACCCCGCTGCGTATGCTGTGCTGCAGCAGAACGCCCGGCTGCTCGGCGGCGAGGCGCTGGCGTGCCAGCGCGGTGATGCGCAGCGGCTGGTCGAGACGACTCCGCGCCGCTTCGACCTGATCTTCCTCGACCCGCCCTTCCGCCAGCAATGGCTGGAGCGCCTGGCGCCGTCGCTGGACCGCATCCTCGCGGAAGGCGGCTTTGTGTATGTCGAGGCGGAAACCCTGGTCGAAACCCTGGGGGGCTTGCGGGCCGTCAAGGCCGGCAAGGCCGGACAAGTTCACTATCAACTATTGCAACGAGGCGAGGCATGAGGGAACGCGTAGCGGTTTATCCGGGAACGTTCGATCCGCTGACGCGCGGACATGAAGACCTCGTGCGGCGCGCCTCGCGCATGTTCGAGCGGGTCATCGTGGCTGTGGCGGATAGCCGCGGCAAGCGGCCGATCTTCGAACTCGACGAGCGGGTACAGATCGCGCGCGATGTGCTCAGCGGCTACCCGAATGTCGAAGTGGATGGATTCTCCGGCCTGCTGCTGGATTTCCTGAAGAAGCAGGATGCGCGCATCGTGTTGCGCGGCCTGCGGGCAGTGTCGGATTTCGAATACGAATTCCAGATGGCCGGCATGAACCGCCGGCTGTATCCGGAGGTCGAATACGTATTCCTGACGCCGGCCGATGAATTCATGTTCCTGTCGGCGACGATGGTGCGCGAGATCGCACTGCTCGGCGGCGATGTTAGTCAGTTCGTGCAGCCGGCCGTGCAGGCGCGGTTGCGAGAGAAGATCAGTGCCCTGCGAGGGTGAGGAAGAGGTAAGACCATGGCTTTGATGATCACCGACGAATGCATCAACTGCGACGTGTGCGAGCCCGAGTGCCCGAACAACGCGATTTCGCAAGGTGCCGAAATTTACGAAATCGACCCGAACAAGTGCACCGAGTGCGTCGGCCACTACGACGAACCGCAGTGCCAGCAGGTCTGCCCGGTCGACTGCATTCCGCTGAACCCGGAGCGTGTCGAGAGCAAGGATCAGCTGATGGACAAATTCCTCAAGCTGACGGCGCAGAAGTAAGCCAGCGCGTAGAAAATAAAGCGGGCGGCCGAGGCCGCCCGTTTGTTTTTCCGGCCGTCGCCGTGATCAGGCGGCGCGGGCCGGGGTCTCGATTTCGGCCAGATCGCCGGTGATACCAATTGCGCCAGCGATGCCACGCTCCAGCCGGGTCAACTCGGCCATCTGCTGCAGCAAACCGCGTTCGGCCTGATCCAGCTCGGCGATGCGCTCTTCCAGCGTGCCGGTGGCTTCGTGGATACGTTTGACGCTCTCAAGCCTGCGCTTGAGCTGGATCTGATACTCGCGCACCTGCGTTTCGAGCGGGCTCATCACCGCGCGCAGCCACTGGTCGACGTCGCGGTTGGCCATCTCGAACGTACGGCGGGCTTCCAGCGCGATCGTGTCGAAGAAGCGCTGCGTCACCGTGCCCTTGCGATGCAGCACCATGGCGCCGACGGTGTTGAGCTGCTGGTTGAAGGCGGCGCGCAGGCGCTCGATTTCCTTCTCGTAGCGCAGGGTCGAGAAACTCGACGGTGCGGCCAGCTTCAGGCCGTGCTCGATCGCGAACTTCTTGTACATCGTGTCGAGCATGCGCTGGATCTCGCCCACTTCGTCCGAAGACTTGCGCAGATTGCCGCGTAGCTGATCGAAGAAGCTCTCCATGGCCTCGCGCAGGCCTCGCGAGAAGCTTGCGTCGAGCATCGCTTCGCGGGTACGACGCGTTTCATGGCGCAGCGCATCGAGGCCAAGGTGCGCGTACAGGTTGTTCGACAGGTTGGTGAACACGCTGCGCGTGGCGTGGTACTTCTGCAGACCTTGTTCGAACTCAGTCTTTTCGGCACGTACCTTGCGCATCATGTATTCGATGACGCTGCGGTTCTTGCCGCGCAGTTCGGAGAGTTCGCGCACCTGTTCCTGCACGCCGCGCAGGCGGGCGTTCAGCAGCTCTCGGGTGCGGCGGATGATTTCGCCGGTTTCGCCGCGCGCGTTGTCGCGCACGATCTCCTGCCGCGTCGGCAGCAGTTCGCTGGTGAGCGCACTTTCGAGTGTTTCGACGCGGCTGCGGTCGAGCAGATCCGGGTCGCGCGTCACCTTGGCGAGCAGCGCCTTCTGCGCCGACACCGGGAACACCTGATTCTCAGGCACCGACAGCGTACGCGCGACGCTGGTGACCTGGCCGCGGATCTCGCTGTCGATCTGCGATTCCGAGCGGATGCCGTCCCACAGGCTGTCGATCTTGTTCAGCACCACGACGCGGCCGCGCTGCTGCGCCTTGCCGGCTACGATGTGTTCCTGCCACACGGCCAGATCGCTCTGCGTGACACCGGTGTCGACGGCCAGGATGAACAGCACCGCGTGCGCGTTCGGCAACAGCGATAGTGTCAGCTCGGGTTCGGAGCCGATCGCGTTCAGCCCCGGGGTGTCCACCACCACCAGACCCTGCTTCAGCAAGGGGTGCGGGAACTGGATCAGGGCATGGCGCCAGGCGGCGATTTCGACCTTGCCGTCTTCCTCTATCCGGGCGCCCTTCTTGCCGCTCGGGTCCACTGCAAAGCCGAGGCGTTCCGCTTCGTCCGGCGCGACGCGCTTGGTCTCGCCAACGCGTGCCATGGCGCGCTGCATGCTCTCGGTCGATTCAACATCGATCGGGACCGTGATCCATTCTTCCGGGTGGCGTTTGAACTCCTGCACGCTGGCGCCGCGGCCGCGGGTTTCGATCGGCAGCAGGCGGATCGACGGCGACTGGCCGTTCTCCCACTGCAGCTCGGTCGGGCACATCGTGGTGCGGCCGGCGGAGGACGGCAGGATGCGGTCGCCGTAGTCGGCGAAGAATACCGCGTTGATCAGCTCGGACTTGCCGCGGGAGAACTCGGCAACGAACGCGACGGTCAGCTTCTCGTCGCGCAGGCGCTCAAGCAGGTAGCGCAGGCGCAGATCGGTTTGCGCATCGCCGACCTCGTTGCGGGTGAGCCAGGTTTTCAGCTGCGCAATGGACTGGCCGACGCTGTCGCGCCACTCTGAAAACTCGGAGAAACTGTCAGTCAGGTTCATACCCGCTCCCGGGGGTGGAGATCAGCCGCCAGTGGCCCACGCCGATGATCAGCGCCGGGATTTTGGCGAATTCCTCAAGCATAACGAAATTCAGTCCGGCTGGGCGGGCCTTTGCCGACGAACGGTAATCGGCTGCGCGGGCGCCCGCGTGCGCTGTATTTCAGCGCTGGCAGACCGGGCACCAGAAGGTGCTGCGCTGGCCCATCACCTGCTGCCGGATCGGCGTGCCGCATTGCCGGCAGGGCAAGCCGGCGCGGCCGTAAACAAAGGCTTCCTGCTGGAAGTAACCGGGCTCGCCATCGCTGCCGACAAAATCGCGCAGCGTCGAGCCGCCGGCCTGGATCGCCGCGCGCAGCGTTTCTTTCACGGCTTCGGCGAGGCGCTCGCAACGCGCGGCCGAGAGCCGCCCCGCTGGCATGGCGGGCCGGATGCCGGCGCGGAAGAGGCTCTCGGAAGCGTAGATATTGCCGACGCCGACCAGCGTATGCGCATCCATCAGGAACAGTTTGATCGCGCTGCGCCGCCCGCGCGTGGCGCGATACAACCACGGACCGTTGAATGCAGGGGATAGCGGCTCGATGCCCAGCGGCGCGATGAGCGGGTGCGTTTCGATCGGCCCGCCCCACCAGTCGATCACGCCGAAGCGGCGTGGATCGTGATAGCGCAAGGCTTGCGCGCCGAAAATGATATCCACGTGGTCGTGCTTGCGCAGGGGCGCGTCGGGTGGCACCACACGCAGGCTGCCGGACATGCCCAGGTGGATCAGCACCGTGCCTGCCGGCGCGCGGAGCAACAGGTATTTGCCGCGGCGGCTGACCGATTCGATCGTTTGCCCCGGCAACTCAGCGGCCAATCCGGCCGGTACCGGGCGGCGCATGCGCGCCTCGCGCACTGCCACCGCGGTGACGGTGCGCCCTTCGACATGCGGCGCGATGCCGCGACAAGTGGTTTCAACTTCGGGCAGTTCGGGCATCGGGGCGTATCACGGCAAGCTGATAACATCGGACGAACGCATGTTACTTCCGACTGTCCCAGATGACGCCTCCCCGCATTGGAGTTTCCGCCATGTTGCCGCGCCCGTTGCTGATTACCGTCTCGCGCCTTGTGCTGGGTTTATGCCTCGGGGCTGGCGTATTTGCAGCACGCGCCGACGAACCCGTCGCAACGCAGTCGGCCCCGGCCCCAGCGGCCGAGCAGCCGAGTGCGCTGACGCCGCAGGTGCTGTATCAGTTCCTGCTGGCGGAAATTGCGGGTGCGCGTGGCAACCTCGAACTGGCGTCGCAGGGGTATCTGGATCTGGCGCGCAAGACGCAGGACGCCCGGATCGCGCACCGCGCGGCCGAGATCGCGCTGTACGCGCGGCGCGTGCCCGACGCCCTGGAGGCGGCTCGCCTGTGGAACAAGCTGGAGCCGGATAACCTGCAAGCAGTGCAGATGCTCGCGGGGTTGCTCGCTGGGGGCATGGGCCAGCTGGACGAACTGGAGCCGCAACTCGCCCGCATTCTCGCGAAAAGCTCGGAAAGCCCTGCCGGGCTGCTGATGGCGCTCAACAGCACCTTGCAGCGCTACCCAGACAAGGCCGAGGTCCGAAGCAGCGTGGATCGGCTCACCGAGCCCTATCTGAAATTGCCGGAAGCCCATTTCGCGCGCGCGCATGCCGCCTTCAACGCGGGCGACGCCAGTGCCGCGCTCGCCTCGCTCGACGCGGCGCTGGCGCGCAAGCCCGATTGGGAGCCCGCAGCGCTGCTCAAGGCGCAACTCCTGCAGCAGCAGGGGCGCACCAAGGACGCGATTGCCTTCCTGGCCGACTTCCGCTCGAAGCAGTCCCAGGCGGCCGCCCCGTCGGTTGATATTCAGCACGCCTATGCACGCCTGCTGGCCGCCGACCGGCAATACGACGCGGCGCGCGCGGAGTTCGACAAGCTCGTGACGCTGTCGCCGGATAACGGCGAGATCGGCTACACCCGCGCCTTGCTGCTGTTGCAGGCCGGTGACGCGACTGCGGCGGAAGCCGAGTTCAAGCGCCTGCTGGTGCTGGGCAAGCCGGACCCGGACACCGTCCGGATGCAGATCGCCCAGATCCAGGAAGAGCAGAAGCGGATTCCTGAGGCCATTCTGTCGTACCGCGCCGTCACCGGTGGTGCGCAACGCAATGCCGCTTGGATTCGCGCAGCCCTGCTGCAAGCCCGCGAGGGTGATCTGGCGGGTGCCCGCAGCGAACTCGCGCGCTTGCGCGCGGCGGAGCCGAAAGAGGCCAACACCTTCCTGCTGGCTGAGGCACAGATCCTGCGCGAACTGGATCGCGCCGGCGAAGCCTATGCGCTACTGGACGCCGCGATCCGCAAGCAGCCCGACCAGACCGACCTGATTTACGACCGTGCGCTGCTGGCCGAACGCCTGGGCAAATACGACGACATGGAGCGCGATCTGCGCCGCCTGATCAAGCTCAAGCCAGACGAGGCGCAGTCCTACAACGCGCTTGGCTATTCGTTCGCTGATCGCAACATCCGCCTTGCGGAGGCCAATACGCTGATCAGCAAGGCGCTTGAACTCGCGCCGGACGATGCATTCATTCTGGATTCGATGGGCTGGGTGTTGTATCGGAGCGGCAAGCTCGAAGCGGCGTACGAGCATCTCAAGCGCGCCTACGCGGTGAGGCCGGATCCGGAGATCGCCGCGCACATCGGCGAAGTGCTGTGGATGATGGGGCGCCAGGATGAGGCCCGCAAAACCTGGCAGGACGCGCTCGCGACCCATCCTCAGAATGAGGAACTCGCGAAGATCATCAAGCGTTTCACGCCATGAATGCTCCAGCCCGAATCGCCGCCGCGTTCGGATGCGTCGCGGCGGTGTTGCTCAGCGCCTGCGCAACGGCGCCACAGCAGGCGCCGCTCGGCGCTGAGGACTACGCGCTGACGGGCCGTGTTCTGGTACGGCAGGCCGACCGGGCCGATGTGTTGCGTTTGAACTGGACGCATCTGGCGGGGCACGACACGGTCCGTCTGGAAACCTCGCTTGGGCAAACAGTGGCCGAACTGCAGCTCGACCCGCAGCGCGCGCATGTAAGGCTCGGTGATGGGCGGGCGTTCGAGGCAGCGGATGATGTGGCGCTCGCCGAGCAAGTCATTGGTGTGCCGCTGCCGCTGCGGCTGTTTGCCGGCTGGTTGCGTGCCGAGCCGGGCGCCACGGCTGTCGGCATCGAAAGAGATGCCGACGCCCGTATCGTTTCGATGCGGGACAGTGGGTGGTTGTTGAGTTACTCGGGTTACGGCTCGGTAGATTCCGTTGCCGGCCCCAGCCTGATCGAAGCCAAGCAAGGGGGCGTCGTAGTGCGAGTGAAGATCGAGTCGTGGTTGCGCGGAGCGGCGGAATGACCGGTGTGGATGTGCGCGGCCGTGTCGCGCGGGTGCCGGCGCCGGCGAAGATCAACCTGTTTCTGCATGTCGTCGGCCGTCGTGCCGATGGCTACCACCTGCTGCAGAGCGCCTTCCGGCTGCTCGACCGTTGCGACTGGATCACGCTGACCGTGCGCGATGACGGCAAGGTCCAGCGCTTGTCCGAGCTTGCGGGGGTGCCCGCGGAACAGGATCTGGTCGTGCGGGCCGCCCGGCTGCTGCAGCAGAAGGCGGGTGTTGCGCTGGGCGTAGACATCGAAGTCGAGAAGCGATTGCCGATGGGTGGCGGCCTTGGCGGCGGGAGTTCCGACGCGGCTTCAGTCCTCCTTGCGCTTAACGTGCTGTGGGGCGTTAACGCCGAGCGCGAAACGCTGCAGGCATGGGGGCTGGCGCTCGGGGCTGACGTGCCGTTCTTCATCTTTGGCCGCAGCGCGTTCGTTGAAGGCATCGGCGAGCTGATGCAGCCGCTGGATCTGGCGCCAGCCTGGTATGTCGTTGTAGAGCCGGGCGTGCAGGTGCCGACTGCTGAAATTTTTTCCGCAGAAGATTTGACAAGAAATACAGAACCCACCATAATTACGAGCTTTCCGGGATCACCAACGCGGAACGATCTTCAGCCCGTTGTATGCCGCCGCTACCCTGCGGTTGCTGAGGCGGTTGAAATGCTCGGCGCGATCGGTGATGCCAGAATGAGCGGTTCTGGCGCCTGTGTGTTCCTGCCTTGCGAGAGCGAAGCTGAAGCGCAGGCAGTGCTCGCAAAACTGCCCGCCGATGTTGTGGCGTGGTCGGCGCGGGGGCTGGACTGGCATCCGTTGCATGATTGGGCGGGTCCGGCGCGGTAGAGCAGCAGTAAAGGTTTCTTGGGGAGTCGCCAAGTTGGTCAAGGCACCGGATTTTGATTCCGGCATTCGAAGGTTCGAATCCTTCTTCCCCAGCCAAACACAGCGGGCAGGCCTAGGCCTGCCCGCTGTTTTTCTGTCGGTTCCCGGAACCGGCGGAGAGCGGTTGATCCGATGCGCGCAGTGCGCGTCGGGTGCTGAAATCTCCAACGCATAGGGGTCGGTCATGGCTTTCGGCAGCCTGATGGTCTTTACGGGTAACGCCAATCCGAAGCTGGCGTCTGATGTGGTCAAGCGCCTTGGTATGTCGATCGGCGCGGCCACCGTGGGTCGGTTCTCCGACGGCGAAGTCAACGTCGAGTTGCTCGAAAACGTCCGCGGTAAAGACGTCTTCATGCTGCAATCGACCTGCTATCCGACCAACGACAACCTGATGGAACTGCTGGTCATGACCGATGCGCTCAAGCGCGCCTCGGCCGGCCGCATCACCGCGGCGATTCCGTACTTCGGCTATGCCCGCCAGGATCGCCGCCCGCGCAGCGCGCGCGTGCCGATCACCGCGAAAGTCATCGCCAACATGCTGCAGGCTTCGGGTGTTCAGCGCGTGCTGACCGTTGATCTGCACGCGGACCAGATCCAGGGCTTCTTCGATATCCCGGTCGACAACATCTATTCGACCCCGGTGCTGCTTGATGACCTCGCCCGTCATCGTGGCGACGACCTGATGGTCGTGTCGCCGGATGTCGGCGGTGTGGTGCGTGCGCGTGCCTACGCCAAGAAACTCGAATGTGATCTCGCGATCATCGACAAGCGTCGTCCGAAGGCCAACGTGTCCGAAGTGATGAACATCATCGGTGACGTGAAGGGCCGTACCTGTGTGATCGTCGATGACATCGTCGACACCGCCGGCACCCTGTGCAAGGCCGCCCAGGCGCTGAAGGAAAACGGTGCGAAAAAGGTGCTCGCCTACATCACCCACCCGGTATTGTCGGGCGCGGCGGTGAGCCGGATTTCCGAGTCGGATCTGGACGAACTGGTCGTCACCGACACGATTCCGCTGCGCGAAGATGCGCGCGCCTGCAACCGTATCCGCCAGATCTCGATCGGCTCGCTGCTGGCCGATACGATCATGCGGATCAACAATCAGCAGTCGGTCAGCTCGCTGTTTACCGACGAGTAATCAGTTTTCCGGACATGGGGCGCGGGTAACCGCGCCCCATGTCTTTAACCCGCCATCGTCTGGTCGCGGACGAGGCAAACGGAGTATCACCATGCAATTTGTTATCAAGGCTGAAAAGCGCGTCGAGCAAGGTACGGGTGCGAGCCGCCGCCTGCGTCGCGCAGGCAAGGCAATCGGCATCATCTACGGTGGCGACAAGGCCCCGGTGCAGATCACGATGGATCACAACGATCTGTTCCACGCCATGCGCAAGGAGGCCTTCCACGCTTCCGTGCTGACGATCGATGTCGATGGCACCAAGGAAACCGCTGTGGTGCGTGACACCCAGTGGCACGCCTACAAGCAGCAGATCCTGCACGTGGATTTCCAGCGCGTGGATGCCACCCACAAGATGCACACCAAGGTGCCGCTGCACTTCGTCAACGCCGACATCGCCCCGGGCGTCAAGCTCGAAGGTGGCATCGTGTCGCACGTGATGAACGAAGTGGACGTCGAGTGTCTGCCGGGCAACCTGCCGGCCTTCATCGAAGTCGACCTGAAGGATCTCACCTCCGGTGCTTCGATCCACGTGTCGGGCCTGAAGCTGCCGGAAGGCGTGAAGGCCGTCACCCACGGTGACCCGGTCGTTGCGACCATCATGAAGACCAAGGGCGGCAGCGAAGCGGCCGAGGGCGAAGCCCAGGCCTGAGCCTGAGCGAGCCTGCCCCGCAGTCGAGGCCGGAGACTGGAGACGCATGACGCAAGTCGCGCCGAAACTGGTGGTCGGCCTCGGCAATCCGGGGCCCGAGTATGTCGAAACCCGGCACAACGCCGGGTTTTGGTTTTGTGAGCTGCTGGCGCGCGAACTGGGCGTGTCGCTGTCGCACGAGTCGCGCTTCCACGGCATCGTGGGCAATGCCCGCGCCGCCGGCACCTGGATACTGTTGCCGCAGACCTACATGAATCGCTCAGGTCAGGCGGTGGGCGCACTGGCGCGTTTCTACCGTATCCTGCCGAACGAGATTCTCGTCGTGCATGACGAGCTCGACATCCTCCCGGGGCAGTTGAAGCTCAAGTGTGGCGGTGGAAATGGCGGCCACAACGGTCTCAAAGATATCCAGGCGCATCTCGGCACGCCGGATTTCTGGCGGCTGCGCATTGGTATTGGCCACCCGGGTGACCGCAACCAGGTAGCGAACTTCGTGCTGCATCGTCCGTCGCGCGATGAGCAGACGCTGATCGACGAGTCGATCGGTCGTGCGCTCGATGCCTGGCCGAAGATGCATGCGGGCGAATGGGAGCGTGCGATTGCGGCGGTCAACACCAAGCCGAAACCCGCCAAGCCGAAAACAACCTAGCCGCGGATTTCGCGGACGCACATCCCCTACCGGCGTGTTTCCGCGAAATCTGCGTCCGATCCGCGAGACTGCGCGGTTCGCTTTTTGATTTTGAGAGAGTCATCGCCATGAGTCTTAAGTGCGGCATCGTCGGTCTGCCCAACGTCGGCAAGTCCACCCTCTTCAATGCGCTGACCAAGGCGGGCATCGCGGCCGAGAACTATCCGTTCTGCACGATCGAGCCGAACGTTGGCATCGTTGAGGTGCCGGACCCGCGCCTCGCGCAACTCTCCGCAATTGTCAAGCCGCAGAAGATCCAGCCAGCGATCGTCGAGTTCGTCGATATCGCGGGCCTGGTGGCCGGCGCCTCGAAGGGCGAGGGTCTCGGCAACCAGTTCCTCGCGAACATCCGCGAAACCGACGCAATCGTGAACGTCGTGCGCTGTTTCGACGACGAGAACGTGGTGCACGTGAACGGGCGCGTTGATCCGATTGCCGATATCGAGACCATCGTCACCGAGCTGGCGCTGGCCGACCTTGCCGTCGTCGAACGCACGCTCAAGCGCGATACGAACAAGGCCAAGGCCGGCGACAAGGATGCCCGCAAGCTGGTCGCGGTACTTGAACAGGTGCTGCCGCACCTGAACGAAGGCAAGCCGGTTCGCACGCTGGATCTGTCCGACGACGACAAGCTGTTGCTCAAACCGCTGTGCCTGATGACGATCAAGCCGGCGATGTACGTCGGCAACGTGCTGGAAGATGGTGCCGAGAACAATCCCTACCTCGACCGTCTGCGTGAGCACGCGGCCAAGGAGGGCGCGCCGGTCGTCGCGCTGTGCGCGAAGATCGAGCAGGAACTGGCGGAACTGGACGACGAGGACAAGATGGCCTTCCTCGCCGACCTCGGTTACGACGAGCCGGGCCTGAACCGCCTGATCCGCGCCGGCTACGATCTTCTGGGCCTGCAGACCTACTTCACCGCTGGCGTGAAGGAAGTGCGCGCCTGGACGATCCACAAGGGCGACACCGCACCGCAGGCCGCCGGCGTGATCCACACCGATTTCGAGCGTGGCTTCATCCGTGCACAGACGATCGCCTTTGACGATTTCATCGCCTACAAGGGCGAAGCGGGCGCCAAGGAAGCCGGCAAGATGCGCTCGGAAGGCAAGGAATACATCGTCAAGGATGGTGACGTGCTGAACTTCCTGTTCAACGTCTGATTCAAACAAGCCATTTCAGGCGATTGCACATGCTTGCAAGTGCATCACTGAAATCGAAGCAAAGCCCCGTGGATACGGGGCTTTTTCATTTCAGCTCGTTGCATGCAACGACATCTGATGGCGCTGCGCAAGTGAATACGGTCATGTATATGGATCTTGCGCCAGGTCGATGAAGGTGTATACGATGAAGCCCTGAGGACGAACAGGAGACCTTCACGATGCTGACAGACGCCCAGTGCCGAGCCGCCAAGCCTAGAGAAGGCATCTACCGCCTCAATGACTACAAGGGGCTGTACCTAGAAGTCAAACCCAACGGCATCAAGGCTTGGCGCTATCGCTTCAAACTCAATGACAAGGCCTCGTGGTTCGCACTTGGCGACTACCCCAGCGTGACGCTCGGCGAGGCCAGAGAGAAGTGCGAGGCAGCGCGGAAGCTGGTCAGGGAGGGCATCAATCCCGTCCAGAATCGCCAGATCGAACGCATCAAGCGCGAGCAAGACTCAGCGAACACATTCGAGGCCATCGCCAAAGAGTGGCTGGCCCTGAAAGACTGGGAAGAAGTGACCAAGAAGCGGAGACTCGACATGCTGGAGCGCGTGGTCTTCCCGTCGATTGGCAAGCTGCCGGTACGTCAGATCACTCCGGCCCATGTCCTCGACATTCTCAACAAGACGGTCAAGCGGGGTGCCCCCACCGTAGCGGCCGAAGCCAAGCGCACCATGTCGGGCGTGTTCGAGCATGCTGTCGCGACTCTACGGGCGGACACTGACCCCGTTTGGCCGGTTCGCAAAGCGCTGCCGCCCAACAAGACGCAACACAAGCGCGCCCTCAGCGCGGAGGAAGTCGGCCAGTTGCTGAACGACTTTGATGGACACGGTGGCAACTTCCAGACCATCAAGGCCTTCCAGCTGATGTGGCTGACGCTCAGCCGCCCGAATGAATCCGTCCAAGCAGAATGGGTCGAGTTCGACCTGGACAAGGCGCTCTGG
>NZ_JAYRDJ010000011.1:0-114843 GCF_041909475.1 Niveibacterium sp.
CCCCCCCCGGGGCCCCGCGGCGGGCGCGGGGGCGGGCTCCCGGTTGGGCGGTGGGGGCGGCCTTTCGCGGGGGCCCCCCACGGCGGCCATTGCCGAATACGCGCTGGATCAAGCCGGCGCAAGGCATGCGGTGCTAGCCTGAACGGCTCTGAATTCTCAGCGCCGCCTGTGGGCGGCCGGCTCGACATGTCTTCTTCCCGCGATGGCTTCAGTTCCACCTTCGGCGTGCTCGCCGCCACGCTCGGCTCCGCAGTCGGGCTGGGCAATATCTGGAAATTCCCGTATCTGACCGGAGCTAACGGCGGCGCCGGTTTCCTGCTCGTCTATCTGCTTGCGACGCTGCTGGTCGGCTTGCCGGTGATGATTGCGGAGATCTCGATCGGCCGTGCGGCACGCGGCGATGCGGTGAGCGCCTTCCAGCGCCTGCGCCCGACCCAGCACTGGGGCCTGATCGGTGTGCTGGGTGTCGTCGCTGCGTTGCTGATCATGGCGTTTTACAGCGAGGTGGCGGGCTGGGTATTCGCCTATGTTGCCAAGGCGGCAGCGGGCGGCTTGCTCAGTACCGACCCGGCGACACTGTCGGCGGCCTTCGGCGGTCTGGTGAGCGACCCGGCCAGTGCCTTGTTGTGGCAATGGGTGGTGCTGGCGCTGGTCGGCGTGATCATTTCGCTCGGGGTATCGCACGGCATCGAGGCGGTGACGAAGCGGCTGATGCCGATCCTGTTCCTGCTGCTGGTGGTAATCGGCATCCGCGGCTTGATGTTGCCCGGCGCCAGCGAGGGGCTTGCTTTCCTGTTCAAACCCGATTTCTCGAAGATCACGCCGGCGGTGGTGCTGGTGGCCGTGGGGCTGGCGTTCTTCAAGCTGTCGGTCGGCATGGGCACGATGGTGACCTACGGCAGCTACTTCCGCGCTGAGCAGAATGTGCCGGCGACGGCCGTGCGCGTGATGCTGGCGGATCTGACGGTGTCGATGCTGGCCGGCATCGCGATCTTCCCGGCCGTGTTCGCGTTCGGCTTCAAGCCCGAGGCGGGCCCATCGCTGGTGTTTATCACCATTCCCGCGGTGTTTGCCAGCATGCCCGGTGGCGCGTTCTTCATGCTCGCCTTCTTCGTGCTGACTGCGTTCGCCGCACTTGGCGCAATGCTGTCACTGGTTGAGGTGCCGGTTGCGGTGCTGGCGGAGCGCTTCCGGCTGCGCCGCTGGCAGGCGACCTTGATCAGCATCGGTGCGATCGGTGTGCTCGGCACGCTCGCCGCGCTGTCGGGCAGCCTGACGGCGGAATGGAAGCTGTTCGGCATGAACGCCTTTGACCTGTTCGACTATGTGTCGTCGAACATCCTGCTGCCACTTGGCGGCATCCTGATCGCCTTGTTCGTTGGCACATCCTGGGGGCGTGCGGAATGGCTCGCCGAGCTGAGCAATCGTGGTGTGCTGGCGAACGGTGCAGTCGCGCGCAGCCTGTTCGTGCTGGTGCGCTTCGTTTCGCCGCTGTTGATCGTGCTGGTGATGCTGAAGGGCTTGGGCGCGTTCTGATCGAGCCGAACAACGCGGGTGCGGCGGGCGTGCTCAGGCGTCCGCGTGCGCCAGCACGGCGCGCGCGCCTTCGCTCAGGGCATCGAGCCCGTCTGGCGGCACGTCGAGCAGGCGCAGGCAGGCGTCGCCGAGTTTGTCCCATTCGCGCGTGGCACTCAGGCCGGTCGCGCGCTGAAACAGAAATTCCGCCAACTGCACCATCGCGATCAGGCGCTGCGCCGAGGCCGGCAGGCCGCCATGGGCTGCGGTCAGCGCGAAGTTATCATGGTGATGGCGGATCGCGAGGCAGGTTTCTTCCGGCATCCACCAGCTTTGCGCGAGCAGGCAGCCGACCATCGCATGGTTGGTCGGGTGCTGCGCATCTTCCACGTCGGTGAAGCGCTGATCCGTGGCTTCGTTGGCGGCCTTCAGCGTGACACCGTAGTCGCTGAACTTGCGCATCAGCACCGGTATGCCGCAGTCGCGGAACAGCCCAAAAGTGTAGGCCTCTTCGGCGCGGATACCGTTGCGGGCGCCAAGTTCCTGCGCGAGCCAGCCCGACACCATCGCAATGCGTGCCGAGGCATCCCAGAAGCGCTCCAGCGCAGGCACCGACACGAACACCTTGCGCAGAATCAGGCCCGCCACCGCGCGGCTTGAAACATCGAGGCCGAGCATCATCAGCGCCTGCGATACGGTGCGGGCACGGAAGCGGAAGCCGAAGTAAGGCGAGTTGGCGGTCTTCATCAGCCCCGCGGCAAGGCTCACGTCGCTTGAGATGAGCGCTGCGAGGCGGTGGAAATCGGGCGCTTCCTTGAGCATCTCGGCGCCGATGCTGTCGAGAATCGTCGGGCGCGGCGGGATGCCGATGTCGCGGATCGCGTCGCCGAGTACGCCGTCGATTGCGGCGGTCTGGTCCGGTGTCATACCGCTGTCCTTTGTTGCAGCCAGGCGATCAGGGCTTCGCCGTCCATCGGGCGCGCATGCAGGAAACCCTGGATCGCGTCGACCCCGACATCCACCAGCGCTGCCTGTTGCTCTGCGGTCTCTACGCCCTCGGCCACCACCGTCATGCCGAGTTCGCGTGCCATGTTCGTGATTGCCCGCACGATCGCCAGCGCCCGCAGGTCGTGCGGCAGCACCTTGATGAAGGCGCGATCGATCTTGAGTTTGCTGGCCGGTATGTCCTTGAGGTTGGCCAGGCACGAGTAGCCAGTGCCGAAGTCGTCGATCGCGAGCGAGATGCCGGCCATCTTTGCGGCCATCAGATTGCTCTGCACAACGTCGGAGACATCCATGAACAGCGATTCGGTCAGTTCAAGTTCGATCAGTTCGGGCGGTGCGTCGCTGCACAACAGTGCGGCATGCAGCGCCTGAGTGAACTTGGGCGCAGTGAGCTGGGCGCGCGACACGTTGATCGCGACCTTGGTACCCAAGCCAAGCGCCGCAAGCCGGTGTGCGTACATCGCGCCGTGCAGCATGCTCCACTCGCCCAGCCTTACGACCAGGCCGGTTTTCTCGGCAACCGGGATGAAGCGCACGGGCGAAACGGACTCGCCCTCAGCGGTGCAGCGCATCAGCGCTTCGACCGCGTGGATCGAGCCATCGAGCGCGAGGATGGGCTGGTAGTGCAGCGCCAGGCCGCCGCTTTCCAGGGCCATGTGCAACTTGTTCTCGACGGCGAGTTCTTCGCGCGCAAGCAGCACGCCCAGCCGCCCGGCAACCCGCTCGTCGCCAGAGACAACGGCACGGTCGCCGCCGAGGCGTTTGGCTTCGACCATTGCGCGGTCGGCACGCTCCAGTACGCTGACTGCATCCTCGCCGTTTTCGAGCACCGCGATGCCGATGCTGCCGGTGGGGTAGAGGCGGATGTTGCCGACTTCCAGCGGCGTCTTCACGCAGCTCAACAGGTCGGCCGCAATGCGCTGCGCCGCGTCGGCACTGGTGCTGCGTGCGAGAAACACGAATTCGTCGCCACTCATCCGGCAGGCCTCGGCGCGCCCGGCCAGGCGTTCGGCAAGCCGTCTCGCCATGCGCGCGAGTACCGCATCGCCGCCGACATGGCCGAAGGATTCGTTAACCAGCTTGAAGCGGTCGAGATCCAGCCAGATCACCGCCAGCGCGTCGTCGGTGCTCGGCTGGCTATTGACGATCGCGGTCACCGTGGCGATACACCCCGCGCGGTCGAGAAAGCCGGTCAGCACATCGATGTGTTCCGGGGGCATGCGTCTGCGCCGAACTGAGAGGCCGTGGTCGCCGGTTTGCGATCCTGTGGATGTTTTCGGCTGCGGCGAGCGGGACTTGAGTACCTTGTTCGCACGCCGTACTGCCGGGATCGACTCTTGCGGTGTCGATCCCGGCAGTGAGTGCCCTGCCTCAGAAGCGGTAGTTCAACTGCATACCCAAGAGACTCGAGCTGAGGTTGTACCGCCCGCGCACTGTCGCGCAGCTGGACGTATTCCGGGTGCGGTCACACACGCTCGACCCGCTGGCGTTGGTCACGCCGCCGTTTTCATACATGTCGACGTTGCCCTCGGGACGGTAAATGTCCGAATCGGCAACGTCGAGCGACAGCGCCGGTGAGTACGCCCAGTTGGCGCCGATCGAGAACCAGGATCGATCGTTGTCGGGAATCGACGGGGTGCGATTCTCGGCATTGACCGGTGATTCGTCGTAGGCGTAGCCGCCACGCAGCAGTAGCGCGCTGCTGTAGCGCCACGTTGCGCCGATCGAATAGCGCGTCGTGTCTTTCCAGTGCTCAGGCGTGACCGAGTCGGGGAGACTGTTGGCGAAGTCGATGCGCAGCTCTTTCAGTCGTGAATGGCGGGTGCGCGTGATGTCGCCCATCAAGGCCACGCTGTCGGTGATCTGCTTGAACGCCTGGAGCGAGTACGACTCAGGCGTTTCCACCGCGAGTGAGGCATCGCTGTTGGTGTAGGCGGCGGTCAGATTGTTGGCGACCAGATCGCCAAGCCCTGGCCCCAGCGCTCCGTTCAGGTAAGTTTTAAGGTTGTTGGCCGCGTTGGCAACGTCCCATTCCGCTGTGCCCTCCAGTGTGTGGCGGACCTTGGATCGGTAGGCCAGGCCGAGGCGGAAGCCCGGATCGATATCCCACAGCAGCCCCAGGTTGAAACCGTACGAGATGTCGCTGCCTTCGACGTCGACGCCCCCTGAGTAGGTGGGATTGCCGGACACCTCCTTGATCACGCCGGCAAGGGAGTTGACGACCGTTTGGCGCACGACCTCGGTTGGTACACCCGGCTTCGCATTGGCGAGCGTCAGGAGGTCGACCACGCCATTGAGTGCGCCGGAGCCAAAGTCTGCTGCCTTCGCGAGTTTTCCGTGGATGTACTGCGCGCTGACGCCACCGCCGATCGTGAACTTGTCATTCACCCGCCAGGCAAACGCCGGATTGATTGCGATCGTCTTCAGTTCAGTCTCGATGATGTTGTAGCGGCCCGTCCATCCCTCGTCGTACTTGGTGCGGGAGCCAAACGGCACAAACATGCCGATGCCTGCCGTGACCGTGTCACTGAACTGATGCGTCAGGTATGCGTGCGGCACGACGGTCGGTTCGGCGAAATCGCCGCCGTTGTTGCCGCCGGTACGCAGGCCGAACAGGGTGACGCTCCCTTCGTCGGAATAGCCCGGATTAGGCAGCACCACGTTGAGTACGCCGCTCGCCTGAGTGCCCTTGATGTGGATGATGTTCGCAGGGTTGTAGAACAGCGTGCTCGGGTCGGCGGCTTCGGCACTGCCAGCGTTCGCGCTGCCTTGCGCAGATGCGGACTGCGATCCAAAGTGATAGCCAGAGGCCCACGCGCCATGAGCGCTCAAGGCGAGACTCAGGCCGACCAGGCGGACAGCGGCGGTCATTGGTTTCAGGGTCATGCGGTGTTCTCCTCCGTTGGTTTTGTTTTATTGGCAGCCTTGTGCACTGCAGATTGCGCCGGCTCCCATACGGACTAGTATGGCACGGCCTTTTCATGCGTGAGCGTCGTCTGGCGGACATGTCATCAACCCGAGTTCGCGCATCATCTGCGGATCGATAACCGGCAAAAGAACAACCAGGAGGAGACGGAATGCAAAACACCACGGCAAGCGCGGCTGGCAGATTCACGTTTCGCACGATGCTGGCGGGCATGGCGGCGGCAATGCTCGCCGCGTGCGGCTCCAACGATCCTTCGCGTACCGCCAATGGATCTGGCGGTAACGGTTATGCGGCCGAGATCCGCTACACCTCGTTCGGCGTGCCACACATCAAGGCCGACAACTGGAAGGGCGCTGGCTATGGCTACGGCTATGCGTTTGCAACCGACCACGTCTGCCTTTTCTCGCAGGAGGTCGTTACGCTTCACGGTGAACGCGCCCGCTACTTCGGCGAGAAGGACAGCAGCGGCAACGCCATCACCTACCTTGGCCAGCTCGGCGGCTTCATCGGCAACCTCGAGTCGGATTTCTTCTACAAGTCCTACATGACGCCGGACGTGGCCGACAGGATGAAGGCGGCCAGCAGCGCCGATGTGCGTGATCTCGTGGCGGGTTTCGTCGCCGGCTACAACCGCTATCTGCGTGATACCGGCGCAAACGGTTTGCCGGCCGAATGCAAGAACGCCAACTGGGTGCAGCCGATCGCCGAGGCAGATGCCTATTTCCGCATGCACCAGGCGGCAATGACGGGCAGTTCGCTGGCCTTCATCACCCAGATCGCGTCGGCCCAACCCCCCGCTTCCGCGCGCATCACGCAAGCGCGGGTAACGCCAGCGACAGCCCAGCAGTTGCAGCAGTCCGAGATGCTCAAGGCGCTTCACGTATTCAAGGACGGTGTGATCGGCTCCAACGGTTACGGGCTTGGGCGCGAGGTCACCGCTTCCGGCAAGGGCATCGTGCTCGGGAACCCGCACTTCCCGTGGTGGGGCGTGCTGCGACTGCACCAGTTGCATATCACCGTCGCCGGGCAGTACGACGTCTACGGTGCAACGCTGCTCGGCGCACCCTTGCCGTTGATCGGCTTCAACAAGGACGTGGCCTGGACTCACACCTTCTCGACAGATCAGCGTTTCACGCTGTTCCAGCTCAAGCTCGATCCGGCCGACCCCAAGCGCTACATGGTCGGCACGGAATCGCGCGCCATGACGGCGACCCGCGTGCAGGTCCAGGCCTTGCAAGCAGACGGCTCCATGGCGACGCGCGAGCGGACGATGTATTCGACCGAATACGGCCCGATCGCAACCGACAGCCTGTTCACCTGGACCACCTCGACGGCGTACGCCTTCAAGGATGCCAACCGCGAGAACTTCCGCCTGATGGATCAGGTGCTGCTCAACGGCAAGGCGACCAGTGCAGCGAGCTTGCGCGAGGCGCTGGCGACTTACAGTGAAATGCCATGGGTCAACACCATCGGTGCCGACAAGGATGGCAGCGCGCTTTACGCCAACTACTCGGTCGCTGCGAACGTGACCGATGCCCAGCTAGCCAGCTGCGTCGGCACCGGCTTGCCACAGTTGGCGCTTGCGGTGGAAGGCGTGGCGATCCTCAACGGCAACGACGCCAGCTGTAACTGGAGTGGCCATGTGCCGAGCGCGCAGCGCCCCTACGTGCTGCGCACCGACTACGCGATGAATGCCAACGACAGTCACTGGTGGCCGAACCAGAACGTACGCCTCGCCGGCTACCCCAAGATCATCGCCACCGGGCCGGACGCTGAGGGCGTGGAGCAGGGCGAGCGAACCCGTGCTGGCATCGCACAGATCCTTGATCGGGTATCGGGTGCGGATGGCCTGCCCGGCACGCTGTTCACGGTGGCGTCACTGCAGGAGGTCTACAAGGCGGGCCGCTTCTACAAGCCGGAACGCTGGCTCGGTGAGTTCGTCACCGCTTGCCTCGCCAGCGCGCGCACCGATCTCACGGCTGCCTGCACGGTGTTGCGTGACTGGAACCGCAAGGAACAGCTCGACGCCAAGGGCGCCCTGCTATTCCGCGAGTTCTATGCGCGCATGAATGAGATGAAGGATGCTTCGCTGTGGCGCGTGCCTTACGACCCGGCCGACCCGCTCAACACGCCGAACGGTTTCAATCCCGCCAATACCACTGCGTACGACAAGCTGGCCGAGACGGTGGCCTACTTTGGCACGCAGGGCTTTGCGCTGGATGAGACGCCGGGCGCACGCCAGGTCATCACGCGCAACGGCAAACCGCTGGTCATCCCTGGTGGGCGCTACACCTTCAACAACTGGCGTGGCCAACTCGCGAACGGCAAATATGGCGACCCCGCTTACGGCAACAGCTACATGCAGTTCGTGACCTTCGACGACAAGGGGCCGGTGGCGGAGGGCATGCTGACCTACTCGCAATCCACCCACGCGTTCTCCGAGCACTACGCCGACCTGACCGAACTGTATGCGCAGCGCCAGTGGGCCAAACTGCCCTACACCGAAGCCCAGATCACGGCCGATCCGAACCTGCGCACGCTGAAGATCTCTGAGTAGCCGCTGGCGTGTGATCCGGCATCCGACAGTTGCTCATACAGCCCTCGCCACGGCGGGGGCTTTTTTCATTGCTTGCTCGGCAAGCTGCGAAAGGCGCTGTGTTTGGCGAGTTCGACGAAGTACAGCGAAACGCCGTGTCGTTCCCTTGCAAGGGAGCGTGGTACTGGAGCGTCCGGCGTCGTAGTCGTAGGGCGGGTTAGCCGAAGGCGTAACCCGCCATTCAACGATTCAAACATCGACGCTTGTCAGGTTCTGTGCGGGTTCGCCAGCGGCGGACCCGCACTACAGCGTTGCGCCCAGACCCCAGTCCAGCGGATAGTTGCCCAGCGCCACGTGGCGGTGAAAAGACGACCACGGCCAGTCGGCAACACGATTCACGAGCCCGTGTTTCACCGGGTTCCAGTGCAGGTAGTCTAGGTGATGACGAAGGTCCGCCTCGTCGCGCAACAGATGTTCCCAGTAGCGGTGTTGCCATAGCGTGCCGCAGCCCTTTTCGGCCCGGCGGTCGGTAAGCCAGTCGGCGCGAAAGTATGCGGCACCGCAGGCACGGGTCACGTGGGACTTGATCAGGCGCCAACGGGTTGAAAAGTCCGCATCACCCTCCGGCAACGTCCAGATCGCATGCAGGTGGTCTGGCAACAAAACCCAGCCGTCGATCCGGAAAGGGCGCCTTGCCCGCACCGTTTCAATCGCCGCCCGCAGCGCCTCGCGGACGTCGGCGTCCGTCAAAATTGCCTGCCGCCGCTCGGTCACAACCGTGAAGAAATACGACCCTCCTGCCACGTTTGCACGCCGATACCGCGCCATTGAGATGGCTCCGAAAAAATGACCGTGACATCGTAGTGCGGGTTAGCCGCAGGCGTAACCCGCAATTTAACGGGTCACCATTTGGCAACCGTTTGCGCCGCGCGGGTACGCCTGCGGCGGACCCGCCCTACAGGGCTATGTCATTTTTGAGATATTTCAACGCTTGATCAGCTATTACGTCTCGTTGAGTGCGCGATATTGGAACGCGCTCTGCAGACCAATACGGACAGAGACGAGAACGCGAGACCAATGGATAGGTAATAGAAGAACAGTAAGAAGGCGGATATCGCCGTGGTGGACACCGCCAAGAGGAACCGACTCCGTAACGTCAGCGCCAACATGACGTCGCCCTTGGTGGGCAAGTGGGAAAAATCAATTGGTCCAATCGGAAGCCAGACGAAAAAGGCCGTGGATAGCAGTGAGGCCATGACGACCATAAGGGTCAGAAAGAGAAGGTTCGTCCAACCGAGATTACGATGCGCCACGGCGGCTCTCGTCGGCAGTTGATCGCCAAAAACAATGATCGCAAGCGAAAGCGCCACAAATATCCACGACGACGAGGTCACGCCGATAACCAACTCAGGACTTGTCGACGCTTTGGCTAGAATTGTGATGGACGGGATTACTTCAGGAATCCAACGTAACAGAGAGCCAAGAAGGGAGCCAGGCGCAACCCATTCTCCTTGAAATAGAAGAGACCAAACAAAGAACCCCACAAGCAGTTTTATGGATAGACGTTCGAGCCTCAGGTTTGCCAGCCGGAGCGTTTCAATCTCTTCAGCGGTTGCTCTTCCGGAGTAAAGGGGCTGTCCCGGAAGGTGAGCATCGCTTTGATGGTGCGGCACGTTCTTTGACATGTTCAATTTGTCCCGTCGTCGGCAGATTGTTCGGGCTATCCGCATCTCGTACAGCGCATCACCGCTCTCTCAAACGAGTGTCGTTGTCCTGAGTGCTGGACTTGGGAAACACTCAATTGTCCGCCGCGGCTCGGTCGCGGCTACGGCCCTCGCCGCCATGCCGGTTGAGGGAGACACGTCTCACTCGTCAAGTTGGATCGCTGTGCGATCGAATCTTACGGAACGGCCGATGCTCCGCCAGTTCATCCACATACTGTGCGATGCCGTCGCGCTCCCTTGCAAGGTAACGTGACACGGCGGCATCCAGCCGCGGATCGGCGAGCCAGTGCAGCGAGGTGGTCTGTACCGGGTCCATGCCGCGGGCGAGTTTGTGCTCGCCTTGCGCGCCGCCCTCGAAGCGTTTGAGGCCCCGTGCGATGGCGTATTCGATGCCCTGGTGGTAGCAGGCTTCGAAGTGCAGGCAGGGTATGTATTCGAGCGCGCCCCAGTAGCGGCCGTAGAGCGCTTTGTCGTCGCGCAGCATCAGGCTGGCGGCAATCGGGTTTCCGGCGCGCTCGGCGATGACCAGCACGCAGGCATCCGGCAGGCGTGCGCCGAGTTGCAGGAAGAAGTCGAGCGTGAGGTAGGGCGTGGAGCGGTGAAGCGCGTAGGTGGTTTCGTAGCAGCGCACGAAGAAGGCCCAGTCCGCCTCCGAAATCTCGCGGCCTTCAAGCCAGCGCAGGCTGACGCCGGCGTCGCTGACCTTGCGGCGTTCCTGGCGGATCTTCTTGCGCTTGTCGTGGGACATGCGGGCGAGGAAGTCGTCAAAGCTCGTCTCGCCCGCGCTGAGCCAGTGAAACTGCACCGCATGGCGGCGGTGCATGCCGAGCGCGTCGCCGGCGGCCAGGGTGGCATCGTCGGCGAACAGCACATGCAAGGAGCTGAGCCCCGCGTCGCGACAGGCGTCGATCACTGCTGCCAGCAGCGTCGCGCGGTGCGTGTTGTCGTGCGCGAGGATGCGCAGGCCGGGCACCGGCGAGAACGGAATCGCGCCGAGTGCCTTGGGGTAATAGCGGATGCCCGCGCGCTCCGAAGCTTCCGCCCATGCCCAGTCGAAGACAAATTCGCCGTACGAGTGGGTCTTTACGTACAGCGGCATTGCAGCGAGCAGCGCGCCGGCCTCGTCGCGCAGTGCCGCGTGCATCGGCTGCCAGCCGGAGCCCTCGCCAACACAGCCGGTGGCCTCGAACGCATCGAGAAAGGCGTGGCGCAGGAAGGGCTGCGAGCCGGCGAGGGCGTCCCACTCGGCGGCGGGCAGATCGGCGATGCGGCGATGCAGGAGCAGGCGCGTCAAGGGTCGGGTCCGCGGTGATGCTGGAAGGCTGCATCATCGCCGATCCGGCCGGCCCTCGACAGCGTCGGTGTGTCAGAACACCACGCCTGCGCGCAGGATCACATTGGCGTAGGGCGAGAATTCGCCGGTGCGGACGATCGCGCGGGCGCGCGCGCTTAGCGCCTTGAAGTCTTCATGCGACATGCGCGCTACCGGCGTGTTGCCGAGCAGTTGCAGCGTGGCGGTGTTCACGGCCGGGTTGCGCGCGATGATCTCGTCGGCCAGCACGGCCGATTCGACCTGCATTTCGCTCAGCACGGCTTTCAGCACATCGACAAAGCCGGGCAGGTTTGCGCTCACCGCCAGGTCGATGCGGCGCGGGCCGTCCGGAATCGGCAGGCCGGCGTCGCCGATCACCAGCATGTCGCCGTGGCCAAGGCGGGCAATCACTTCCGACAATTCGGCGTGCAGCAGCGTGGTGCGTTTCATGAGCGGGCCCTTTCGGTGGGTGTCAGTTCGGAGCGCCACGGGATCGACGGCTGCGCGCCGATTCGCGTGACGCAGATTGCGCTGGCCGCCTGGCCGAGCGCGGCCGCGTCGTCCAGGCTCATGCCTTCGGTGAGGCCGACGGCAAGGCCGCCGACGAAGGTATCGCCGGCCGCGGTGGTGTCGACTGCTTCGACCTTGCGGGCCGGCAGGTGCCGCGCGCCCTGCGCATCGCAGATCATCACGCCCTGTGCCCCGAGCGTGATCAGCACCGTGCCAACGCCGCGTGCGCGCAGCACGGCGGCCGCTTCGGCGGCGCTGGCGGCGTCTTTCACTTCAACGCCGCTGAGCAGCGTGGCTTCGCTTTCGTTCGGCACCAGCAGGTCGATCATGGGCCACAAGGTGTCGGGCAGGGTGGCCGCCGGCGCCGGGTTCAGCAGTACCGGCACGCCGGCTGCATGGGCGCGCTTGATCGCTGCGACGACCACCGGCAGTGGTACTTCAAGCTGCACAACCAGCATCGCAGCCTGTTCGATCTGCGCCGCGACGCCGTCGATGTCCTCGGTGCTGACGCGGCCGTTGGCGCCGGCCGAGATCAGGATGCGGTTCTGGCCGATGTCTTCGACCAGGATCATCGCGACGCCGCTGGTCACGCCTTTGGTTACGGTGACCTGACTCACATGCACGCCGTCGCGCGCGAGCCCGCTCTTCAGCACCTCGCCGAAGTTGTCGTCGCCCACTCGCCCGACCATCGCGACATGGCCGCCCAGGCGGGCGCAGGCCAGCGCCTGGTTGGCGCCCTTGCCGCCGGGCAGGGTTGCGAAGTCGTGGCCGAACAGGGTTTCGCCGCCCCGCGGTACGCGCGGGGTGCGCATTACCAGATCCATGTTGAGGCTGCCGACGACGAGGATCGGGCGGTTCGGGCTGTGCTGCGGATAGCTGGGCATGGCTTGGCTTTCAGGTACTGGGCCGATAGCGCGCGGTGCTCTTGCGCACCCGCAGTTCCGGCTGAAGGATCAGGCGCTGCGGCGCGCCGGTTGCACCCGCGACGCGTTCGAGCAGCAGTTTCGCCGTGCCGGTGCCGATGGCCTGCTTGGGCTGGGCAACCGTGGTCAGCGGCGGGAAGGTGTAGGCGGCGAGTTCGATGTCGTCGAAGCCGACGACCGAGATGTCTTCCGGCACGCACAGCCCCGCTTCGTGGATCGCGCACAGCGCGCCGATCGCCATCACATCGTTGCAGACGAAGACGGCGCTGGGCCGATGCTTGCGGGCCAGCAGGCTCTGCATCGCAAGGTAGCCGCTACGGCTGGTGAAGTCGCCGCGCACCAGATCGCCCTCGCGGCGCGCGACGCCGGCTGCGGCCAGCGCACGCTTCCAGCCAGCACGCCGTTGCGAGCTGGGTGTGAGGCCGGCGGGGCCGCTGATGCAGACGACTTGCGGGTGACCGAGTTCGAGCAGGTGGCGGGTGGCGATTTCCCCGCCGGCAGTGTGGTCCACCTCGACCAGATCGCAGTCCAGCCCCGGCACCTCGCGGTCCACCAGCACCACCGGCAGCGCCTGCGCCTGCAGCTGCGCGGCAAGGTCAGGCGCGACACCGGAGGAGACGAGCACGAGGCCGTCGATGCGCTTTTCGGCCAGCACACGCACGTAGCTCGCCTGCTTGTCGGGCTGGTCGTCGGAGTTGCACAGGATCAGGTTGTAGCCGGCGTCGAAGCAACAGGCCTCGACGCCGCGGATGATCTCGGCGAAGTAGGGGTTGGAGTTGTTGGGGATCAGCATGCCGAGCGTGCGCGTGGTGTTGTGCTTGAGGCTGCGTGCCACGGCGCTGGGCACATAGGCCAGCGCCAGTACCGCGGCCTCGACGCGCTCGCGTGCGTCGTCGCTGACGAAGCGTGTGGCGTTGAGCACATGCGACACCGTGGTGACCGACACCCCGGCGCGTTGCGCGACATCCTTGATCGTTGCCATTCCCCGAAACCCTGTTGATCAGGCGCTGCGGCGGTTGCGTCGTTCGCGCACCATGTCGAGCACCACGGCCGCGATGATGACGCAGCCGGTGATGATCCGCTTCGTGGGCTCACTGGCGCCGACCTGCGCGAGGCCCGCTTCGAGCACCGAAATGATCAGCACGCCGAAGAAGGTCGCGATCACCGAACCGCGGCCGCCCATCAGGCTGGTGCCCCCGATCACCACCGAGGCGATCACGACCAGCTCGGCGCCGATGCCGGCATTCGGGTCGGCGGCTTCCAGTCGCGAGGCCTGGAACATGCCGGCCAGGCCTGCGAGCGTACCGACGATGGCGAACACGGCGATCTTTACCGGGCGGGGATCAACCCCTGCAAGGCGCATTGCTTCTTCGTTGGTACCAATGCCGATCATGTAACGGCCGAACACCGTGCGGGTGAGCACAATCTGCGCGGCAATCACGATCAGCACCGCGATGATGAAGGCGGGCGATACGCCACCGAAGAGCGGTGCGCTGAGCCAGTCGATCGCGCTGCCGATGTACTGCGTGCGCGAGTTCGTCGCGATGTAGGCCGATCCGCGGGCGACTTCCAGCATGCCCAGCGTGACGATGAAGGAGGGCAGGCGCCAGCCTACCGAGATCAGGCCATTGACCATGCCAGCGACGAGCCCGGTGAGCATCGCGACCAGCACCGCGGGGAACAGGCCCCAGTGCCATTGCAGCATCACGAGGCCGGCGGTGGCACTGGCGAGCGCCATCACCGAGCCTACCGACAGGTCGATGCCGGCGATGATCAGCACGAAGGTCATGCCGACGGCAGTGACCGCGATGGCCGGAATGTCGTTGGCGATCGTGATGAAGGTGCTGACCGAAAAGAAGTACTCGGACAGCGAGCCGAACAGCGCGATCATCAGCACCAGTGCGACGACCAGGCCGAGGTAGTTGCCGAGGCTGCCGCGCAGCGACAGGGCGGGCGTGGATGCAGGGTTGGACATGGTCTTCTCAGGCATGGTGGGCGGTAGGGGTTGCGGTCGTTGCGCCGGCATGGCCAGCGCTGTAGCCACTGAAGGCGGCTTCGAGCAGCGCGTGCTGCGACCACTCGCCGCGCTCGAAGATGCGCACCAGGCGGCCGGCGCTCATCACTGCGATGCGGTCGCACACCGACATCAGCTCGCGCAGATCGCTCGACACCATCACCAGCGCTTTGCCGGCGGCGGCCAGGCGATCCATCTGGGCGTAGATGTCGGCACGCGCGCCGATGTCGACACCGCGCGTCGGTTCGTCGAGCAGCAGCACGTCGCTGTCGCGATGCAGCCAGCGTGCGAACACGACTTTCTGCTGATTGCCGCCGGAGAGCTCGCCGACGGCTTGTTCAATCGAATTGCAGCGCACGCCCAGCGTTTCGCGCAGTTGCTCGACCGTGCTGCGTTCGCGGGTGCGATCAAGCCAGCCGCGGTGCGAGACATCCGCGATGCGCGCAAGCGTGGTGTTTATGCGGATCGGCAGCGTCAGCAGCAGGCCCTGCGCCTTGCGGTCTTCGGTCACCAGACCAATGCCGTGGCGCACCGCTTCCATCGGCGAGCGCAAGGGGCGCGGATTCGTTTCGCCATTGAGGCGGATCTCGCCGGCGTCGGCGCGGTCGGCGCCGTAGATCAGCCGCAGCAGTTCGGTGCGCCCGGCGCCGACAAGGCCGGCGATGCCCAGCACTTCGCCGTGGGCAACGTCGAAGCTCACATCCTTGACCAGCTTGCCGCGCGAAAGGCCGCGCACCTGCATCGCGATGCCACCGGTGGGGCGGCGCGGGCGGTCGAGCTCTTCGCGCACGTCGCGGCCGACCATGCGGCGCACGATGTCGTCCTGCGTCATGCCGGCCATCGGCTGGGTGTCAATGTGCTTGCCGTCGCGCAGCACCATCACACGGTCCGCGATCTGCTGCACTTCGTCGAGCCGGTGCGAGATGTAGATGATGCCGACGCCGCGCGCCTTGAGCAGCGCGATCTGGCGGAACAGGTGTTCGATCTCGCGGCTGGTCAGTGTTGCGGTGGGTTCGTCGAGGATCAGGATGCGGCAGTCACCGACCAGGCTGCGCGCGATTTCGACCATCTGCTGATGGCCGACGCCCAGTTCGCCAACGGGGGTGTGCGGGTCGATTTCGGAGAGCCCGATCGCCGCCATCTGCGCGGCAGCCTGCTGGTTGAGCGCCTCGCGGCGAATGAAGCCGGCGCGGCGCGGCAGGTGGTCCAGCAGCAGGTTCTCGGCAACCGTGAGGGTGGGCACCAGCCCGAGTTCTTGCAGCACCATGCGCACGCCCTGGTTTTCGGCGTCGCGTCGTGATTGCGGGCGGTAGGCTTGGCCAGCGAGCTCAAGCTGGCCGTCGCTGGGCGGTATCAGGCCGGCAATGATCTTGCTCAGCGTGCTCTTGCCAGCGCCGTTCTCGCCGGTGAGTGCCAGCACTTCGCCCGCGTTGAGGGTGAAGCTCACATCGCTGAGCACCGGCGTCGCATAGCGCTTGCCGAGTCCGGTGCCGCGTAGCACGGGTGGGGTAGGGGGCATCGTCGTGCGTCCTGCGTGCGGCGCGCACGAGGCGCGCCCCACGGCCTGGCGTTACTTGGTGATCAACTTGACCGGCGTTTGCACGGTGCCGGGCAGATCCTTCTGCGGCGTCTTCGCCTTCACGGCCTTCAGCGCGGTCTCGATGCCGAACACCGCTTGCTGCGCGGCGAACTGATCGGCAGTCGCGAGCACGCGGCCATCTGCCAGCATCGGTTTGATCGCGGAGATGTTGTCGTAACCGACCACCTTCACCTTGCCAGCCTTACCGGCGGTCTTCACCGCAGCCACGGCGCCGAGCGCCATGTTGTCGTTGCCGCAGAGCAGGGCGGTCAGGTCCGGGTGCTCACGCAGCATCGCGCTGGCGACCATGTTGCCTTTGTCCATTTCCCACTGGCCGGATTGCACCCCGACCACATTGGCGCCGACGGCCTTCATAGCGTCCTGGAAGCCGGCCGTACGCTGCTGTGCGTTGGTGGTGGTGGACACGCCCTCGAGGATGCCGACCTTGTCACCGGACTTGAGTTGCTTGGCGAGGTACTCGCCGACCAGCTTCGCGCCGGCGCGGTTGTCGGGGCCGACGAAGGGCACGACGATGCCTTTTTCCTTCAGGGCGGCGTCGTCAAGCTTGTTGTCGATATTCACGACGATGATGCCCTTGTCGATCGCTTCCTTGACCACCGGCACCAGCGCTTTGGAATCGGCCGGCGCCAGCACCAGCGCATCGACCTTCTCGACCATCATCTGCTGGATGATCTTGATCTGCGCGGCGGTGTCGGTTTCGTCCTTGATGCCGTTGGCGATCAGCGCGTATTCGGCGGCGTGCTGCTTCTGGTGCGCCTTGGCGCCGTCCTGCATGGTCTGGAAGAACTCGTTGGCGAGCGACTTCATGACCAGTGCGACTTTCGGCTTGGCATCCGCGGCGCTTGCGCTGCCGAGCGGCAATGCAACGGCGACGGCAATCATGGCGAGCGACTTCAGGGTGCTGCGACGTGTGTTCATCTAGGTCTCCTTCGGTGTTTTGCCTGTGCGGTAGCGAGTTGCAGCCGCCAGCGCTGACGTAATAGCAAACGTTTGCGCAAACGTTTGCGTGAAGTGTAGTGATTCCGTTCCGAGTGGCAAGAACTTTCGATGCTGCGGTGCGGAAGAGACTTTGTTGCCAGGCTTGTCGGGGCGGGAACTTGTTGGCGCGAGTGCGGTTCAGAAGAACAAGCCCATTGCTTTGGATTGACTGTGCCCGCCTGGTTTCGCCTCTCGCCGCTGCGCGTTCTGCGCTCCCGACTGTTGCGCCCCTTCGCCAACCGCTTGCTGGATCGCAGGCTGTGGCGCCCGGCACCGCATACCGTGGGGCTGGGCGTGGCGCTCGGCTTGTTCTTCGGCATCCTGTCGCCGGTCGCGCAGATCTTCTTTGCGGCGCTGGCGGCCGCGCTACTGCGGGCCAACCTGATGGCGGCTGCAGTTGCGGCGCTGGTGACGAACCCGCTGACCGCACCACCGATCTATCTGGCGGCCTATCGTTTGGGCGCAGAGGTGTTGCCGTGGATGGTGCCGTCGCTTGACGTGGCGTTGCTGCCGCGGCTCGAGGCGTTCAGCTTCGAGGCGCTTCAGACGATGTGGCAGGGAATGTCGCTGGGCTGGGCCGGTTTGTCGTTTTTTACCGGCCTTGCGTTGATCGCCTGTGGCTCGGCGGCGATCGGCTATCTGGCTGGCTGGGCGGTGATGCGGGGCATTGCGCCCCGCCATGCGGCCAGTTTGCCGGTTGTTCGGCCCTGATCAGACGACCAGTTCTTCGACCGGCAGTACCGTGGTGCGCTTGACCTCTTCCAGCGCAAAGCTGGATTTGACGTCCAGCACGCCCGGGTGGCGCAACAGTTTGTCCATCACGAAGCGTGAGAAGTGCTGCAGATCGGTGACCAGCACCCGCAGCAGGTAATCCATTTCGCCGGTCATCGCGTAGCACTCGGTCACTTCCGGCCAGCCCTGAACGGCGGCCTTGAAGCTGTCGGTGCCTTCGCCGGCGCGTTTGTCGAGCGACACGTTAACGAAGGCCAGCAGCGTCAGCCCCAGCTTTGTGGGGTTGAGGATCGCGGTGTAGTGGTCGATGACGCCGTCTTCTTCCAGACGCTGCAGGCGGCGCAGGCAGGGCGATGGCGACAGCGCAACGTTCTTGGCGAGTTCGACGTTGGGAATGCGGCCGTTCTGCTGCAGCACTTCAAGGATTCGGCGGTCGGTACGGTCGAGTTTGACGGCGTCTGTCATGTTGTTGCTTGAATATAAATAATTCTATTCAAAAGTTGCTCAAATTCTAATTGTTTGAGCAATAAACGCAACGAAAATTCGAGCGCGTTTGACTATTCTTCTTTCTGCGAGGCGCTGCCGACAGAGCGGCCCCCAACAGAGGAGACAAAATCATGCCGCTGAACCTTGTCCGGCCGCGGCCGGAACCGCGCGCCCTATGGGACAACCCCATGGGCACCGACGGATTCGAATTCGTCGAATACACCGCGCCCAACCCAAAGCTGCTGGGCGCGCTATTTCAACAGCTCGGTTTCAAGGCTGTTGCGCGCCACCGCTCGAAAGACGTGACACTTTACCGCCAAGGCGAGATCAACTTCATCGTCAACGCGGAAAAAGACAGTTTCGCGCAATCCTTCGCCCGTGTGCATGGACCCAGCGCCTGCGCGATGGCATTTCGTGTCCGTGACGCGAAAGCAGCCTACGAGCGCGCGCTGTCGCTCGGTGCCGAGCCGCATGCGCAGCAGTGCGGCGCGATGGAACTGCAGATCCCGGCGATCAAGGGCATAGGCGGCTGCCCGGTGTATCTGGTGGATCGTTACGGCGGCCCGTCGATCTACGACGTGGATTTCATTGCGCTGGATAGCGAGGTCGAGCACAAGGGCTTCGGCCTGACCTACATCGACCACCTCACGCACAACGTGCAGCGCGGCCGCATGAAGGTGTGGTCCAGCTACTACGAGAAGCTGTTCAACTTCCGCGAGATCCGCTACTTCGATATCGAGGGCAAGCTCACCGGCCTGAAGAGCCAGGCGATGACCAGCCCCTGCGGCCAGATCCGCATCCCGATAAACGAATCCTCCGACGACAAGAGCCAGATCGAGGAATTCCTGCACGCCTACAACGGCGAGGGCATCCAGCACATCGCGCTGGGCACCGACGACATCATCGCCACCGTCGAAGGCATGAAAGCCAATGGCATCAAGTTCCTCGATACGCCGGACACCTACTACGACGCGGTGGATACCCGCGTGAAGGGGCACGCCGAGGACGTGGCTCGGCTGCGCGCCAACCGCATCCTGATCGACGGCGCACCCTCCGAAGGGCAGGGCTACCTGCTGCAGATCTTCACCGAGACGGTGATCGGGCCGATCTTCTTCGAGATCATCCAGCGCAAGGGCAACGAGGGCTTCGGCGAAGGCAACTTCAAGGCGCTGTTCGACTCGATCGAGCTCGACCAGATCCGCCGTGGCGTGCTGAGCGACCCGGCCGTAGTCTGAAGGACTGAAAAGCCTCGCCGCGGGTTTCGCGGATGAACGCGGACAAGGACAAAACCGCATCGGGCTTTGATTCGAGCAGTCCGTTTAGTCCGCGCAATCCGTGGCAAGGCCGTTCGCTTGTACCCGGAAAGGAGCCCACGATGCTCACACCCGAAAACCCGCTGCGTGGCGATTACTCGCGGATGCGGGACGACTACACCGTCGACCAGGACTGGATGGCCTATACGCCCGACGAGCACGCGCTGTACCGTCGCCTGGTCGAACGCCAGACGAGGAAGCTGCCGGGCTACGCCTGCGACGAGTTCATCGAGCATGTGCATGAACTCGCCAGCGACGGCATCCCGCGCTTCGAGCGTGCCAACGAGCTGCTTGGCCGCGCCACTGGCTGGCAGATCGTCGGCGTGCCGGGCCTGATCCCGGATGACGTGTTCTTCCGGCATCTGGCCAACCGGCGCTTTCCGGTCACGGTGTGGCTGCGCAAGCCGGAGGAGTTCGATTACATCGTCGAGCCCGACGTGTTCCACGATTTCTTCGGCCATGTGCCGCTGCTGATGAACCCGGTGTTCGCGGATTACCTGCAGGAATACGGCCGCGGCGGCATCAAGGCGTTGTCGCTCGGCGGCCTCGGTTATCTCGCGCGGCTTTACTGGTACACCGTCGAGTTCGGCCTGATCGACACGCCGCAGGGGCTGCGCACCTACGGCGCCGGCATCCTGTCGTCGGGCGGCGAGATCCTGCACTGCCTCGATGCGCCCGCGCCGCACCGGGTGCGTTTCGACCTGATGCGGGTGATGCAGACCGAGTACCGCATCGATCGATTTCAGGACACCTACTTCGTGATCGACAGTTACGATCAGCTGTTCCGCGAAACGGCGCAGGACTTCGCGCCGCTGTACGAACAGCTGCGGGGCTTGCCGACGATCGATCCGTCCGTCACCGTAGCGGGCGATGCGCTGGTGCCGCCCGCCAGCCTCTACGACACCCACCGGAGATCCGCCGCATGAAACGCTGGATCAGCTACCCCAAAGCGGAGGGGGAATTCTCCCGCCAGGCGCACTGCGACCTGCCCGAAGGCAGCTTCGAGCGCGAGATGGGCAAGGAGGGCTTCTTCGGCCCCGCCTGCCACTTCCACCACAAGCACGCCCCGACCGGCTGGACTGGCTTCGACGGCCCGCTGCGGCCGCACGCCTTCGACCTGAACCGCCTGGAAGTGCGCGCTGCGAGCCCGTTCCAGGCCTATCCGCTGCTGGCTAACAGCGATGTGCGCATCCGCTGGTGGCTGCTCGATGCGCCGATGCCGGCGCTCGCCCGCAATGCCGACGGTGATGAGCTGCTGTTCATCCACGAAGGCGAGGGCGCGCTGTTCTGCGACTGGGGGCATCTCGACTACCGCGACGGCGATTACATCGTGCTGCCGCGCGGTGCCATGTGGCGACTTGAGCCCCGTGTGCCAACCCGCGTCATGCTGGTGGAAGCCACCGGCAGCAGCTACCAGTTGCCGGACAAGGGGCTGGTCGGGCCCCACGCAATTTTCGATGCAACGGTGCTGGACACGCCGAAACTCGATGCCGCCTTCGCCGCTCAGCGCGATGGCGAGGCAGGCAATCGCCCGTGGCAGGTACTGGTGAAGCATCAAGGCAAGCTGACCATCATCGACTACCCGTTCAACCCGCTCGACGCGGTGGGCTGGCATGGCGACCTTGCCGCCTGCCGCGTGAACTGGCGCGACATCCGGCCGCTGATGAGCCACCGCTATCATCTGCCGCCCTCGGCGCACACCACCTTCGTGGCGCGCAACTTCGTCGTTTGCACCTTCGTGCCGCGGCCGATCGAATCCGACCCCGGCGCGCTGAAGGTGCCGTTCTACCACTCGAACGACGACTACGACGAGTTCATCCTCTACCACCGCGGCAGCTTCTTCTCGCGCGACAACATCCGCCCCGGCATGACGACGCTGCACCCCTGCGGCTTCACGCATGGCCCGCATCCGAAGGCCTTTGCCGCGGGTATGAAGGCCGAGCGCAAGGAGACCGACGAGGTCGCGGTGATGATCGACAGCCGTTTCCCGCTCGACGTCAATGAGCCAGCGCGGGCGGTCGAGCTGCACGAATACGTCGATTCCTGGAAACCGAAGGCCTGAGGGCCGAGAACGTAGGTAGCCACCATGAAACTTGCCACCCTCAAGACTGGCGGCCGCGACGGCACGTTGGTCGTCGTTTCCCGTGACCTGACCTTGTGCCAGCCGGTGCCGGAGATTGCCCGCACGCTGCAGGCGGCGATCGACGACTGGGCGCGCTGCGCGCCGCAGCTCGCCGAAGTCTCGCTGGCGCTGAACAACGGCCATGCGCGCCACGCCCAGCCCTTCGACCCCGCCGCTTGTCACTCGCCGCTGCCGCGCGCCTACCAGTGGGCCGATGGTTCGGCCTACGTCAATCACGTCGAACTGGTGCGCAAGGCGCGCGGCGCCGAGATGCCGCCGGAGTTCTGGACCGATCCGCTGATGTACCAGGGCGGCTCCGACAGTTTCATTGGCCCGCGTGATCCGATCGCGGTGCGCGACACCGCCTGGGGCGTCGACCTCGAAGGTGAGGTGGCGGTGATCACCGGCGACGTGGCTATGGGCGCCACGCCCGAGCAGTGCGCTGGCGCGATCCGGCTGCTGATGCTGGTGAACGATGTGACCCTGCGCAACCTGATCCCGGCCGAACTCGCGAAGGGCTTCGGCTTCTTCCAGAGCAAGCCGGCGACAGCCTTCTCCCCGGTTGCGGTGACGCCCGACGAGCTGGGCGAAGCCTGGGATGGCGCGCGGGTGCATCGCCCACTCGAAGTGACGGTACGCGGTGAGCACTTCGGCCGGCCTGAGTGCGGCGTCGACATGGTGTTCGGCTTCCCGCAACTGATCGCGCATGTCGCAAGAACACGCGAGCTGGAAGCCGGCTCCATCGTCGGCAGCGGCACGATCTCGAACGTCGACCGCTCACGCGGCTCGGCCTGCATCGTCGAGCGGCGGATGCTGGAAACCCTGGCCGAAGGCAAGCCGGCCACGCCCTATCTGGCCTATGGGGAACGGGTCACCATCGAGATGTTCGGTGCCGACGGGCAGTCGGTCTTCGGCGCCATAGACCAGATCGTTGCCCCGTACCCGGCTTGAGTCAAAACCCTTGCGGGCAGATCAACCGCTGTGCGGTCTGTCCATGAAATCGATTGCGCCGCGTGCTATGACTCCCCTGACGGCCGCGCCTGAATGGCGCGCGCCATGCATGCCTTGTTGCAGTGTCCAGTGATGAACCGGGGGAATCATGAAACTGACGATTGCGCGCAGGTTGTGGTTGATGGTCGGCGTGGCGGTGCTGGCCTTGCTGGTGGTGGGGCTGAACGGTGTTCGCGTGGCGTCGCAACTGAGTGCCGCGCTCGATGATGTGAACGACAACATCCTGCCCAGCTATTCGGTGCTGCAGGAGGCAACCAACGCAACGCTGCGGCTGCGCCTGCGCACCTTGCAGCACATCATCTCGCCCGATCAGCAGAAGCGCGACGAGATGGGCAAGCTGGTCGACCAGTCGCTCGCCGAGGTCGACAAGCAGCTCAAGGCCTATGAAAAGCTGATTTCCGACGACACCGACAAACAACTCTTGGCGGCGGATGCCGAAGCCTCCGCCGGCTACGCCGCCGCGGTGAAGGAAGTCGTTGCAGTCTCGAACAAGGGCGATGCGGCGGCGGCAACGAACCTTGCGCTGACGTCTGCGCGCGATGCAGGCAACAAGCTGGTGGCGGCGCTCGCCAAGCATGTCGAGTACAACACCAAGCTGGCGGCCGACGGACGTGCGAGCGCGGCCAGCATGCAGAAGGCCGGGCTCGCGATTGCGTGGGGGCTTGCGATCGGCTGCAGCATCGTCGTTGCGCTGCTGGGCGCGGCGCTGGTGCGCCGGGTCAGCCATTCGCTTTCAGGCGTCGAGCACACGGTGACGCAGATCGATCGCGATCTCGACTTCACGCTGCGCGTTCCGGGCGGCGGGCATGATGAGGTGGGCCGCACCGCGATTGCGGTGAATCGCTTGCTCGAAAAGCTGCAGGCCAGCCTCTCGTCGATCAGCCAGTCTGCCTCGGCAGTTGCGAACTCGGCCAGCGAAATGGCGATTACGTCCGACCAGGTGGCGACTGCCGCCGCGGCGGAGAGCGAATCGGCCGCGAGTATGGCCGCCGCGGTGGAAGAGCTGACCGTCAGTATCAACCACGTCGGTGAGCGCGCAGGTGACGCCAGCGCGCATTCGGCCGAATCGGGCCGGCTTGCCGCCGACGGGGTGCAGATCATCGCGCAGACGGTCGGCGATATCGACGAAATCGCCCGCAAGGTGGACGAAGCGGCCGGCCGCATCAACACGCTGGAGAGCCAGAGCCACGACATCACCAAGATCGTGTCCGTCATCAAGGAGGTGGCGGACCAGACCAACCTGCTGGCGCTCAACGCGGCGATCGAAGCGGCTCGCGCGGGCGAGCAGGGCCGCGGCTTCGCGGTGGTGGCCGATGAGGTGCGCAAGCTCGCGGAACGCACCGCGCACTCGACGCAGGAGATCACCCGCACGGTGGATGCCATGCGCGAGGGCGCACGCGAGGCGGCGGGCTCGATGGCTGGCGCGGTCGATACCGTGGCGGCGAGTGTCGAGCGCGCGCGCGTTGCCAGTGCCGCGATCGAACAGATCGGCACCTCAAGCGGCCAGGCGGTTGCGATGGTGCAGGAGATTTCCAGCGCGATCCGCGAGCAGAGCACCGCCAGCACCAGCATTGCGCAGTCCGTTGAGCGTGTTGCACAGATGGCCGACGAGAGCGCGGCGGCCGCGGCGGGCAGTGCCGATACCGCGCGCAACCTCGATACGATTGCCCGTTCGATGCAGGAGACTGTGGCGCGCTATCGCGTTTGAACAGGAGAGGCCGACGCATGAAGCTCTACACCTACTTTCGTTCGTCGGCCGCCTGGCGCGTCCGCATTGCCCTGAACCTTAAAGGCATCGCCGCCGAGCAGTTGCCGGTGCACCTGCTGCGCAACGGGGGCGAGCAGAAGCAGCCCGCCTATCTGGCGCTCAATCCGCAGGGCCTGGTGCCGGCCTTGGAAGACGACGACCACCTGCTGACGCAGTCGCTCGCGATCATTGAATACCTCGATGAAACGCATCCCGAGCCGCCGCTGCTGCCGCGTGATGCGCTGGGTCGGGCACGCGTAAGGGCGATTGCGCAAAGCATCGCCTGCGAGATTCACCCGCTGAACAATCTGCGGGTACTGGGCTACCTGAGCGGTACGCTGGGCATTTCGGATGAGCAGAAGGGCGCGTGGTACCGGCACTGGGTGAGCACCGGCTTCGCAGCGCTTGAGCAGCAGCTCTGCGGTGATGACGCGAGCGGCCGGTTCTGTCACGGGGATACGCCCACGCTGGCGGACTGCTGCCTCGTGCCGCAACTCTTCAATGCCCGCCGCTTCGAGGTCGATCTGTCGCCCTATCCCACCCTGCTGCGTATCGAAACCGAATGCCTTGCCCTCGAGGCCTTCGCCGCCGCAGCCCCCGCGCGCCAGGCCGACGCCGTTTGAGCATGCGCGTCGTCGTCGCTCAAGCATTCGCTCGCCCAGGCCGTAACTGAAGCATTGCCCGCCACTGCGGGCGCGCCGTGGAGAGGGCGAATGAGCGCAGGCACGCGCCGAGTGCTGCCGTGGCTGATCGGGCTGTTGGGAATCGTGGTGCTGGTCTGCGTCGCGCAGGCGCTTGGGCGGCAGCAGGCCTTGCTGACGCAGCGCTCGCTCGACGCCGAAGCGGCGGCGTTGGCTCGCGCAGCAGAAACCGTCATGAATGACCGCATCCGTTCGCTCGCCCGCATGGGCTTGCGCTGGGAAGCCGGCGACGGTACGCCTGAGGCGCTGTGGCGCCGCGACGCGCGCGCCTATGTCGATGATCTGCCGGGCACCGCGGCGGTCGAGTGGGCCGATGAAACCGGCGTGATCCGCTGGATCGAGCCGCTGGCTGGCAACGAGAAGGTGCTGGGGCTCAACCTCAACCGCGACGGCGTGCGGCGCGAGCGCATCGCCCTAGCGCATGCCACCGGCAAAGCGGTAACCACCCCGGTGTTCGACCTTGTGCAAGGCGGCCGTGGTTTCCTTGTTTTCGTACCGCTGCAACGGCGGGGCAAGAACGACGGCACGCTGGTGATGGTGTTCCGTGTCGATGCCTTCGTACCTTTCCTGTTCCCGGAACATGCCCGCCAGGGCCTCGGGCTGCTGCTGACCGAAGCCGCGCAGCCGGTGGCGAGCGTGGGCCTGGCCTTGTCGCCCGATCAGGTCAGTGCCCGCGCCAGTGCGCCGATCCGCTTTGCCGGAGGCGAGTGGCGGCTGGATGTGCTGGCGCCCGAGACCTACGGCGCCACCGGCCTGCTTGCCACGCGGAACATCGTGCTAGCGACGGGCGGGCTGATCGTGTTGCTGATGATGCTGCTCAGCCTGCTGATGCTGCGCATGCGCGACAAGAACCGGGCGCTCGCCACGGCCAATCACTCGATGGAGCAGAGCCTCGCAGAACAGTTGCGGGTGTCGGCCGAACTGACGTTCCGGCAGTTCGCGCTGGATCAGTCGGCGATCGTTGCGATCACCGATGCGGCGGGCGTGATCGAGGAGGTCAACGAGCGGTTCTGCCAGATCAGCGGGTACGCGCGTGAAGAACTGGTCGGCGCCAACCACCGCATGCTCAATTCGGGCTATCACCCGCCCGAATTCTTTGCCGCGATGTGGGCGACGATCTCGTCGGGGCGTGTCTGGCACGGCACGATCCGAAACCGCGCCAAGGAGGGATCGTTCTACTGGGAGGATGCGACGATCACGCCGCAGTTCGATCCGGCCGGCAAGCCGCGCCGCTACATCGCGGTGCGTTTCGACATCACGCGCCAGAAGCAGGCCGAAGAAGCGCTGCGCGCAACCCTGACGCTGCAGAGTGCGATTCTCGACAACGCCGGTTCTGCGATCATGGCGACCGATGCCAACGGGCTGGTCACGCGTTTCAACCCCACCGCCGAGCGGATGCTAGGCTGCAGCGCCGACGAGGTGCTTGGCCGGCAGACCCCTGCGCTGTGGCATCTGCCGGAAGAGGTGGTGGCTCGCGCGGCGCAATTGTCCGAGCAACTCGGCGAGCCCATCGAACCCGGCTTCGAAACTTTCGTCGCACTATCGCGGCGCGGCTTGCCGAACGAGTTTGAATGGACATTCGTTCGGCGCGACGGCGGCCATGTGCCGGTGCTGCTGGTGGTTACCGCACTGCGCGAGCGGGGCGGGCAGATCACCGGCTGGCTGGGTGTGGCGATCGATCTGACTCAGCGCCGCCATGCCGAAGCTGCGCTGCGCGAAGCCAACGCCCTGATGGCAGCGGCCGGCCGTATTGCCCGGATCGGGAGCTGGGAGGTTGAACTTGCTTCCGGCGCGGTGCGCCTGTCCGACGTCAGCTACGACATTTTCGGGCTGCCGCAAGGCGCGCCGCTGACGATGGCGGCCCTGCTCGGCATGTATGCCGAAGAAGCGCAGCCGCGGATCGCGGCAGCCATCGAGTGCGCGCTGAGCGAGGGCGAGCCGTGGGAGCTTGAAGTAATGCTCAATCGCGCCGACGGCCGTAGCCGCTGGGTGCGCGCCCGCGGCGAACCGGTGCGTGATGCCGATGGATCGGTGCGCCTGCGCGGCGTGGTGCAGGACATCGACGAGGAGAAACGCGCGCAGATCGCGCTGCGCGATCGCGAAGCGATGCTCAAGGCGATCATCGAGAACGTGCCGGGCGGCGTTTCGCTGATCGATTCGAATCTCGAGGTGGTTGCCTGCAACGAACTCTTCAAGCACCTGCTCGGCTTTCCGCCCGAGATGTTCGCCGAGCACATGCCCTCGCTCGAAGCGATCTTCCGTTTCAACGCCGCGCGTGGCGAATACGGCCCGGGTGACGTTGAGACCCAGGTGCATGAGCGCCTCGCGCTGACCCGGCAGATGAAACCGCACCGCTTCGAGCGCGTGCGGCCGGACGGCACGGTGTTGGAGATTTCCGGTATGCCGCTGCCCTCCGGCGGGTTTGTCACCTTCTACCTCGACGTGACCGAGCGCCGGCGGCAGGAGCAGGAACTGCTGCGCCACCGCGATCACCTGCAGGAACTGGTTGCCGAGCAAACCGCTGATCTGCTCGCGGCGAAGCAGGCGGCCGAAGCGGCCAACACGGCGAAATCGGAGTTTCTCGCCAACATCTCGCATGAACTGCGCACGCCGATGCACGCGATCCTGTCGTTTGCGCGGCTTGGTCGCGAGCGCGCGCACGGCGCGCCACCGGACAAGCTCGCGGGCTACTTCGACCGCGTTTGCGTGTCCGCCGATCGCCTGATGCTGCTGATCAACGATCTGCTGGATCTCTCCAAGCTCGAGGCCGGCCGCATGACGCTGGATCTGGTGGTCGCCGATCTCGCCGGCATCGCGCGCGAAGTGGTTCACGACCTGGAACCGCTGGCGCTGGCACGGCATCTGACGATACACATCGACGTGCTCACAGCCGATCCGCGCGCCACCGTGGACCCGCTGCGGGCCGCGCAGGTGTTGCGTAATCTGGTCTCCAACGCGATCAAGTTCACGCCGGCCGGGCAGCGGGTGCTGCTTAGCCTGCGTGACGCCGAGCTGGATCGCGGCGGCGAGACCCGCCCGGCCGTCGAATTGCTGGTCGAGGATGAAGGTGTCGGTATTCCCGACGCGGAACTCGACTCGGTATTCGACAAGTTCGTGCAAAGCAGCAAGACGCGCACCGGCGCCGGCGGCACCGGGCTTGGCCTGTCGATCTGCCGCGAGATCATGCATGCGCACCACGGCAGCATCCGCGCCTACAACCGTGATGGCGGTGGTGCAGCGTTCGAAGTGCGTTTTGCGCGTGCGCTGAGTACCCCCGCCACAACGGCTGAGGCGGACAAGGAGGCCATGAACGGCTGGCTCTGACTCTGGCAGCAACGCACGGCGCCATACGGAACAGTAGGGGGGATTGAGGCTGAATCGACTAAACTCGCGGGCTTCCCGCCTTGCTGGCGGACTATCCTGAATTCCATGCTGCGTGTCGGACTCCTACTCCTGCCGGGTTACCCGCTTGCCGAGCCTGCGTTGGTGCGCAGCCTGCTGGCCGACAGCGATGCCGCAGGCGGCCAGCCGCTCGCCACGCTGACACTGTGCGCGACCGACACTGTGATGCCGCGCGAAGGCGGCGATCTGGTGCGCGGCGATCTCGCGCTGGCCGATGCGCCCGCCTGCGACCTGCTGATCGTGTTCGGCGGCGAGGCGGTGGCGCGCGGCGGTGACGGTGCCCGCGCCCCGCTGGTGCAGGCGCTCACCGGTGCGGGTGAAGTCATGGTGGTGGGCAACGCGCACTACGGGCTTGCCCGCCACGGCCTGCTGGCCGGCCTGACGCTTGCCTTGCCCTGGCATGGTGCGCAGCGTTACCTCACGCAGAACCCCGACCACCGCTACACCGACCGCTTGTTTGCGCGTACCGGCAAGTGGTGGAGCGTGGCGGGTGGCCTCGCGGTGGCCGATGCGATGCTCGCCTGGATCGCCGAACGCAGCGGCAACGAAGTCGCCAACGCGCTCGCCGCCCGCTGGATGCTGCCGCGTGGCCGCGCAAGCGAAGAGCGCCAGCCGGTGCCGCTCGGCGCCGGGGCCGGGCCAGCGGTGGACCCGAAGGTCGCACGCACCGTCGCGCTGATGGAAGCCAATCTCGAAGAGCCGCTCACGACGGACCAGATCGCCGAACGAATCGGCGTTTCACGTCGTCAGCTCGAGCGATTGTTCAAACGCCACCTCGAAGCGGTGCCCTCGCAGTACTACCTTGAGCTGCGTCTGCAGCGGGCACGGCAGTTGCTGCGATCCACCCGCCAGTCGATCGTGCAGATCGGTCTGGCCTGCGGTTTTGCGTCGGGTCCGCACTTTTCCAGTGCCTATCGCAACCGGTTCGGCATGACGCCACGAGAGGACCGCCTCAAGGGCGATACGGATCCTGCCCAGACAGGGGCCGCTGAGCGAGGCGAGGACTGAAGCAACAGAGTAGGGCCGGCGCGAGACGGCGCCACCCACGCAAGGAAAACGCTGTCGCGTTCTTGTAAGGCGGTACCCGCGACGCTTCCTACAATCCCCCACGATCGAAGAGTAAGGACAGATGATGAACGCTGCATTCACCCGCGCCGATTTCGACCGCGTCATGGTGCCCAACTACGCCCCGCAGGCTTTCCTGCCGGTGCGTGGCGAAGGTGCCCGCGTGTGGGATCAGGACGGGCGCGACTACATCGATTTCGGCGGCGGCATTGCGGTCACCAGCTTGGGACACTGCCACCCGCGATTGGTTGCAGCGCTGACCGAGCAGGCCGGCAAACTGTGGCATCTGTCCAACGTCTACACCAACGAGCCTGCGCTGCGCCTGGCTGATCGCTTGGTGCGCCGCACCTTCGCCGAGCGCGTGTTCTTCGCCAACTCGGGCGCCGAAGCCAATGAAGCCGCGCTGAAGCTCGCGCGCAAGGTGGCGATCGACCGTTTCGGGCCGGACAAGATCGACATCATCGCCTTCAACGGCTCCTTCCACGGCCGTACTTTCTTCACAGTGTCGTGCGGCGGGCAGGCGAAGTATTCGTCCGGTTTCGGGCCCAACCCGGCCGGCATCATACATGTCGACTTCAATGATCTCGACGCGGTACGCAAGGTCATCTCGAAGAACACCTGCGCGGTGATCGTCGAACCGATCATTGGCGAGGGCGGCATCATCCCCGCCACGCCGGAATTCCTGCAGGGCCTGCGCGAACTCACGCGCGAGAACGACGCACTGCTGATCTTCGACGAAGTGCAGTCCGGCGTTGGCCGCACCGGCAAGCTCTACGCCTACGAACTCTACGGTGTCGAACCGGACATCCTGACCACCGCGAAGGGTATTGGTGGCGGCTTCCCGATCGGCGCGATGCTGACGAAAGACGCGTGGGCCAAGCACTTCCAGGTCGGCACGCATGGCACCACTTACGGCGGCAACCCGCTCGCCTGCGCGGTGGCCGACGCGGTGCTGGAGCTGGTGGATACGCCCGAGGTACTGAACGGCGTGAGCGCCAAGGCCGATCGCATCGCCAAGCGCTTGCAAGAGATTGGCGAGCGCTGCGGCGCCTTTGCCGAGGTGCGCTACCGCGGTCTGTGGTTCGGCTGGGAACTGAAGCCCGAATACGCCGGCCGCGCCAAGGATGTGCTGGCGGCCGCGACGCGCGAGGGTGTGATGGTCCTGATGGCGGGGCCGGACATCGTCCGCATGGCGCCCTCGCTGGTGATTTCCGATGCCGAGATCGACGAGGGGCTTGCGCGCCTCGAGCGTGCGGTAACTGCAGCTTTCGCTGCCTGAGGCCTGAATGGATCGACTTGTTCTGCGGCCCGCCGCGTACTCCGACCTGCCGGCGGTCGAACGGATCGCCGGTGCGAGCCCGGTCGGCGTTACTTCGCTGCCGCGCAGCCGCGACAAGCTGTTCGACAAGATCGCCTCGTCGCAGGCTTCGCTCGCGGCCGATGTTTCGGGCTGCGGCGAGGAGAGCTACTTTTTCGTGCTCGAACGCGAACACGACCGCGAAGTGGTCGGCACCGCCGCCATCGTTGCGTCGGCCGGCTTCTCGGAGCCGTTCTACAACTACCGCAACGAAACCGTGACACATGCCAGCCGCGAGCTGGGCGTGCATCACCGGGTACACGTGCTGACGTTGTGCCACGACCTCACCGGCGCAACGCTGCTGACCTCCTTCGTGCTCGATCCGGCGTACAAGCACGGCGACTACCCGGATCTGCTGTCGCGCGCGCGCATGCTGTTCATCGCGGCGCATCGCCAGCGCTTTGCCGACCATGTGGTGTCGGAGATGCTGGGTCTGTGCGACGACGACGGCCATGCACCGTTCTGGGATTCGGTCGGTCGCCATTTCTTCGGCATCGACTACCCACTCGCCGAGTTCTACTGCGGCGTGAAGGGGCGTTCCTTCATCGCTGAGCTGCTGCCGCAACACCCGATCTACGTGCCTCTGCTGCCACGCGAGGCGCAGGAAGCGATCGGGCAGATTCACCCGTTCTCGCGCCTGCCGTGCGAGATCCTGTTGCGCGAAGGCTTCGAGACCGAACGCTACGTCGATATCTTCGATGCCGGCGCGGTCGTTCAGGCGCGCACCGAAGAAATCCGCACCGTGGCGACGCATGCGCGGGCCACCGTGGTGGGGCACCCGCCCGGCGCCGACGGCACCCGTTACCTGGTCGCCAACCTCGATCTTCCGGGCTTCCGCGCGATCCTCACCGATGCCGCCTTCGACTCCGAACGGGGCGAGGTGTGGCTGGCGGAGGCTGACCTGAAGTCGCTCAACGTGACGGCCGGCGGCAGCGTCGTGCTCGCGCCGCTCTGACAAGACAAACCATCATGCGACTTCGTCCCATCGCCCACGGTGACCACGCTGCGCTGATCGATCTCGCGCGCGGTGCCGGTATCGGCGTCACGACCCTGCAGCCGAACGAGGAGCGCCTCGGCCGGCGGATCGAGATTTCGGTCGATTCCTTCAGCGGGCGGCTCGAAAAAGCCCAGGCCAACTACCTCTTCGTGCTGGAGGACGTGCTTTCGGGCCACCTCGTCGGCACCAGCGGCATCGCAGCCGCGGTCGGGCTGGATGAGCCCTGGTACAACTATCGCGTCGGCACGGCGGTTTATTGCTCGCGCGAAATCGGCGTGTATCGGCAGCTGCAGACACTGTTCCTGACCAACGACCTGACCGGCACCACCGAGCTGTGCTCGCTCTACCTGCACCCCGAACATCGCCACGGCGGTAACGGCGGGCTGCTGTCGAAGGCGCGTCTGCTTTACCTCGCCGAGTTTCCGGAGCGTTTCTCGACCAAGGTCATCGCCGAGCTGCGCGGCGTGTCGGACGAGCAGGGGCGTTCCCCCTTCTGGGATAGCCTGGGCCGCCACTTCTTCCGCATGGACTTCTCGCGTGCCGACTACCTTTCGGGCGTGGGCAACAAGAGCTTCATCGCTGAACTGATGCCGCAGCACCCGGTCTACACCGCCTTCCTGTCGGAAGCAGCACGCGAGGTGATCGGCGAAGTGCACAGTTCGACGCGCCCGGCGCGCGCGATGCTGGAGGCCGAAGGCTTCAACTACCAGGGCTATGTCGACATCTTCGATGCCGGCCCGGCGGTGGAGTGCGCGCTCGCGGCGATCCGCGCAGTGCGCGACAGCGTCGTGTGCGAGGCTGCAGCGGGTGAGCCGGCCGAGGGCTCGATGTACCTCGTCTCCAACCGCAGGCCGCAGGAATTCCGTGTCGTGCTGGCGCGCGGTGGCGTGGATGATTCGGGCCGCTTCGTGCTCGATGCTGCGCAGCTGGATGCGCTTGAAATCTCTGCGGGCGATAGCGTCCGGATCGCACCGCTGCAACCGGTTCGCTGAGGTTCTGCCATGTCCGACCACCTGATTGGCCCCCGTTGGGTGCGTGGGGCCGGTGTGCCCCTGCAAAGTCGCAACCCGGTTTCTGGCGAGTTGGTGTGGGACGGCCAGGCCGCCGATGCGGCCCAGGTGCATGTGGTGGTGCTCGCCGCCCGCGACGCGTTTGCCGGCTGGCGTGATGCCGGCTTCGAGGCGCGGCTCGCGATCGTGCGGCGCTTCGGCGAATGCCTTGCGGCCAACGCCGCCGAACTGGCTGCGGTGATCGGCCGCGAGACCGGCAAACCGCGCTGGGAAGCGGCGACCGAAGTGCAGACGATGATCGGCAAGATCGACATCTCTGTGCGCGCGCATCAGGAGCGGACCGGCTCGCGCGAGAGCGAATCAGCCGGCACCCGCGCAGTGCTGCGCCATCGCCCGCACGGCGTGGTCGCCGTGTTCGGCCCTTACAACTTCCCCGGCCATCTGCCGAATGGCCACATCGTGCCGGCGCTGCTGGCCGGCAACACGGTGGTGTTCAAACCTTCCGAGCTGGCGCCGGCCGTCGCGCAGCGAACCGTGAAGCTTTGGCGCGACGCGGGTCTGCCCGACGGCGTGATCAACCTGCTGCAGGGCGGGCGCGATACCGGCGTGGCGCTGGCGGCGCATCCGCAGCTCGATGGCCTGTTCTTCACCGGCAGCCATGCGACCGGTGCCGCGCTGCATCGCCAGTTCGCCGGCCAGCCCGAAAAGATTCTTGCGCTCGAAATGGGTGGCAACAATCCGCTGATCGTGCAGGACGTCGCCGATCTCGACGCCGCGATGTTCACGATCGTTCAGTCGGCCTTCATCTCGGCGGGGCAGCGTTGCACCTGCGCGCGCCGCCTGCTGGTGCCGCAGGGCGAGTGGGGCGACGCGCTGCTGGCGCGCCTCGTGCGCGTGGCGGCTGGCTTGCAGGTCGGGGCCTGGGACGCTGAGCCCGCGCCCTTCATGGGCGCGGTGATCACACCGGTGGCGGCCGAACGCCTGCTCGCTGCGCAGGCCGCGCTGATCGAGCAAGGTGCCGCGCCGTTGCTGGTGATGCGCAGCCTGGCCGCCGGAACGGGTCTGCTGTCGGCCGGCATCCTCGATGTCACGCCGATCGCTGCACTGGCCGATGAAGAACATTTCGGCCCCTTGCTGATGGTGCAGCGCTATCGCGATTTCGACGAAGCGATGCGGCTGGCCAACGCGACCCGCTTTGGCCTCGCCGCGGGTTTGATCTCGGATGATGCCGCGTTGTTCGAGCGCTTCTGGCGCGAGGCGCGCGCAGGCATCGTCAACTGGAACAAGCCGCTCACCGGGGCATCCAGCGCGGCGCCTTTCGGGGGCGTCGGCCATTCAGGCAATCACCGACCGAGCGCGTACTACGCTGCCGACTACTGCGCCTATCCGGTGGCCGGCATGGAAACCGCGGCGCCGGAGCGACCCGCGCAGTTGCCGCCCGGCCTCGACTTGGTGGCCTGACCAGTGAATCCCGCGCCGTGATCCGGTCCGGCGTGGGGCGCTTCAATCCGATCCATGTTCGGCTGCGCGCCGCGCGGCACAGTTGCAATCAGGGGTGGTGATCTCCATGAAGGCGCTCGAAGCCAATTTCGATGGCCTGGTCGGGCCGACGCATAACTACGGCGGTTTGTCCTTCGGCAACGTCGCATCGCAGAACAACACCGGCGATGTGTCCAACCCGCGTGAAGCGGCACTGCAAGGGCTGGCGAAGATGAAGGCGCTGGCCGATCGGGGTTTCCGCCAGGGCGTGCTGCCGCCGCATGAACGGCCGGATCTCGCCACGCTGCGCCGACTCGGCTTCAGCGGCAGCGATGCCGAGGTGCTGCAGGCCGTCGCGCGCGCCGCGCCGGCGTTGTTGCCGCAAGTCAGCTCTGCCTCCTGCATGTGGACCGCGAACGCCGCAACGGTGAGCCCTTCGGCTGACACCGCAGATCGCCGCACGCACTTCACGCCGGCCAACCTGAACAACAAGTTCCATCGCGCGATCGAACACCCGACTACTGGCCGCGTGCTGCGCGCGGTGTTTGCTGATGAACGCCATTTCGCGCATCACCCGGCCTTGCCCGACTGTGCGCAGTTCGGCGATGAAGGGGCAGCCAACCACACCCGCTTGTGCGGCGAATACGGCGAGCCGGGCGTTGAGCTCTTCATCTATGGTCGAGCCGCATTCGGTAACGAGCCGGGTCCCACGCGCTATCCCGCACGCCAGACACGCGAGGCCTGCGAGGCGATCGCCCGCCTGCACGGGCTCGATGCCGGGCGCACGGTGATCGCGCTGCAGAACCCGCGGGTGATCGACGCCGGCGTGTTCCATAACGACGTGATCGCGGTCGGCAACCGCAATGTGCTGTTCTTCCACGAACATGCGTTCCACGACAAGGCGCGCTTGCTGGCCGACGTGCAGCGCGGGCTCGGCGAGGTGTCGCTGCAGGCCGTGGAGGTGCCGGATGTGGCGGTCAGCGTCGCCGATGCGGTATCGACTTATCTCTTCAACAGCCAGCTGCTGTCGCGGGCCGATGGCCGCATGCTGTTGGTGGTGCCGGACGAGTGCCAGCGCAACGAGCGGGTGTGGGCCTATCTGCAGGGCTTGCTCGCGAGTGGCGGGCCGATTGCCGAAGTGGCGGTGTTCGACCTCAAGCAATCGATGAAGAACGGCGGCGGCCCGGCCTGCCTGCGGCTGCGCGTGGTGCTGAACGAAGCGGAACTCGCCGCCGTGGCGCCCGGTGTGTGGATCAACGACGGCTTGTATGCGCGCCTGACCGATTGGGTCACGCGCCACTATCGCGACCGCCTTGCCGTCGCCGATCTGGCCGATCCGCAATTGCAGGGCGAGTGCCGTACCGCGCTGGACGAGCTGACGCGCATCCTCGGCATCGGCCCGGTCTACCCCTTCCAGCTCGTCTGACATGAACCTGCTCGCCGACCTGCTTGCCAACGACGACGCGTTATTGCCTGCGCGGCTACCGGGTGGCGCGCAGGTCGAACGCGTGGCCAGCGCCGTCTGGCAGATCACGCCGCCGACGGCTGCGGCGGGGCGGGCGCTGATCGTGTCGGCCGGCATCCACGGCGATGAAACCGCGCCGGTCGAAGTGCTGTGTGGCCTCGTATCCGCGTTATGTTCGGGTGCGCTGGTGCCGCGCGTGCCGCTGCTGTTGGTGTTCGGCAACCTGCTGGCATTGCGTGCTGCGTGCCGCTACCTCGACGACGACCTGAACCGGCTCTTCGGCAATGCCACGGTGCCCGGCTCGCGTGAGGCGCCGCGCGCGGCAGCGCTTGCGGCCGCGGTGGATGCCTTCTGCACGCGGCACGCCAAGCCGCTGCATCTGGATCTGCACAGCGCGATACGCGACTCACGCTACGCCTGCTTTGCGATCGCGCCGCGCAATGAGAGCGGCCCGCTCGGCGCTGCACCGCGCGCCTTGCTTGCCGCCTGCGGCATCGAGGCGGTGCTGCTGACCGGCGCGCAGGCGCCCACCTTCAGCGCGCGTAGCGCGCGGCGGCATGGCTGCGAGGCCTACACCTTCGAGCTTGGGCGCGTGCGTCGCCTGGGTGACGGTGTAGCGGGTGAATTCGCGGCCGCCGAGCGCGTGCTGCGTGCCCTGATTGCCGCCGAGCCTTTGCCTGAACCCGTTGCGCAACTGCATGCGTTCCGCGTCAGCCGCGAACTGATCAAGCGCAGCGACGCGTTTCGCCTCACGCTGCCGGCCGGTGCCGCGAACTTCACCGCCTTTGAAGCGGGCGCCCTGATTGCGGAAGATGGCGCGCTGCAGTGGCACGCCGAACCCGGCGAACTGATCGTGTTTCCCAACCCCGCTGTGAAGCCCGGCCTGCGGGCTGGTCTGCTGGTCGTTGCCGACGCCGCTTCAGACGTTTGAATCTTTGCCGTAATCAAGAAGAGCCGCCGTGGCGTCTGCACGCGGCATGTACCGACCGGAGCCCCCCCGCAATGGAATTACTTTTCGCCGACGACGAGCCGCCGCTGCCCGGCAGCGAAGCGCCGTCGCCCTCGATGCCGCCCTGGAAAATGCTGGTCGTTGATGACGACCCGGAAGTCATCGCGGTGACGCGCCTCGCACTGACCGGCTTCGAATTCCTCGGCCGGCGTGTGCAGATCCTCGCCGCCCACAGCGGCGAAGCCGGGCGCGAGCTCTTCGTGCGCGAACCGGACATCGCCGTCGCGCTGATCGACGTGGTGATGGAAACCGATGACGCCGGCCTGCGCCTGGTCGAATTCATCCGGAAGGGCTGTGACAACCATACGGCCCGCGTCTACTTGCGTACCGGGCAGCCGGGGCATGCGCCGGTCGACCGCGTGATCCGCGAATACGACATCGACGACTACAAGGAAAAGACCGAACTCACGGCGCAGAAGCTGCGCACGCTGCTGTATTCCGGCCTGCGGGCGTATCGCGACATCACGACGATCCAGCGCCAGCGCGACGGCATGCGCCGCGTGATCCTCGCCACCTCCGACATCCTGCGCAGCGGCAGCCTGCGCGAATTTGCGTCGGCCGTGCTGGGGCAACTGACCGAACTGCTGGGCTTGCGCGATACGGCGATCTACTGCCTCGTGATGCCGGCGCAGGGCACGGGAAGCCGCGCCGCGCGCACGCTGGCGGCCAGTGGCTCGCTGATGGAGTTCGCCGACCAGGGCGATCTGGATTCGCTGCCGCCGGCGATCTCCGCTCGCTTCCAGGAGGCCTTGCAGCGCCAGGAAAGCCTGCACGGCGACAAGGACTACGTGCTGTATCACCGCAGCTTCGGCGGTAAGGAAAACCTGCTCTACGTCGAGCTGACGCACGCCATCGCCGCACATGAGCGCGAACTGCTCGAGCTCTACGCCATCAACGTGGCGCTCACCTTCGAGAACCTCTCGGTGATGGAGGAGATGCACGCCACGCAGGGCGAGGTGGTCGGCATGCTGGGCGACGCGGTGGAGCAGCGCGGCACGTCGTCCGCGGCGCATGTGCAGCGGGTTGCACGCATCAGCCAGGCGCTGGCGCGCGCGGCGGGGCTGGACGAAGCGACTGCCCGCATGATCCTGCTTGCCGCGCCACTGCACGATGTGGGCAAGATCGCGGTGGCCGACCGCATCCTGCTCAAGGCCGGTGCGCTGGACCCGGACGAATGGACGGCGATGAAGGCACACACCGAACTGGGCGCCGAGCTGCTGGCTCGCTCGCGCCGTGAAGTGTTGCAGCTGGCCGCTACCATCGCGCGCGCGCATCACGAACACTGGGACGGCAGCGGCTACCCGGTCGGGCTTGCCGGCGAGGCGATTCCCTTCGCCGGTCGCGTGGTGTCGCTGGCGGATGCCTTCGATTCGCTCGCGAGCGATCGCCCGTACCGCGCACGCTGGTCCGATGAACAGATCCGCACCTATCTGCAGGAGCAGGCCGGCAAGCGTTTCGACCCGCAGCTGGTGAGCCTGCTGCTGGCCGATTTCGCCCGCTACGTGGCGCTGCGTGCCGAGGTGCAGGACAGCTGAACACCGGGCGCTGTGCTCTGGACGGGCGCCGGCGTGCGGTTCAGCATGGCGGTGCCGCGCGGGTGATCTTTTTCCTGCGCGGCGGCAAGCGCCAGCGTGGAGATCGGGCAGATGTGGCTGAGCGAGATCCGGATCGAGAACTTCCGCGTGATCGGGCGGGTGCGCATCGCACTGAACGCCAGCACCGTGCTGATCGGCGAGAACGACGTCGGCAAGACAGCGATCCTCGATGCGCTCGCGGCGGTGCTCGGCCCGTGGCCGGACGGCGCGCCGGTTTTCAGCGCAAGCGACATCCATCAAGCCCCGTCCCGCGCAATCGCCCACCCGGCCGGGATCGCCATCGACCTGTATTTTGCCGAGCGCGAGCCCGGCGAATGGGATACCGCCGCCTGTGCGCCGCTGCGCAGTGCGGCGGGCTGGGTGTCGCGCACGCGGCGCGGTTTCGCGCTGGGCCTGCGGGTGCATGCGGTGTCCTTGCGCCAGCACTGGGTCGTGCGATCGCCGCAAGGGGCGGAACTGCAGGCCGACCGTGCGCTGGTCAGTGCGGTGCGCCGCCTGTGCCCGTTGATCCAGGCGCGCAGCAGCCGCATGCTGGGGGTTGGGGCGGCGCTTGCTGCGCGCACCAACGGATCGAGTGAGCTTGACCGGCTTGCGCAGGCCGTCAGCCACTACTGGGCGGCACTCGAAGCCGGCGCGTCGGCGGCGTCCGAGCATGACCTGAATGCCGGTTACCAGGCTGCGCGGCAACTGCTGTTGCGCAGCGTGCCGGGGCTGGGCGTGGAGCAGGGGCCTTCGCGCGAACACATCGCCGCCGTGATCGGCGATCTGCCGCCGGGCGAGGCACCGATACGCAGCGCGCCGGTTGCCGGTACCGCGTCGCGCAAGATCGCCATGCTGCTGATCGCTGCCGCGCTGGTGCGCGAAGGCGGTGGCAGCCTTGCGCCCGAATCGCGCCCGCTGCTGGTGATTGAAGACCCGGAAGCCCATCTGCACCCGATGACGCTCGCTGCGCTGTGGAGCCTGCTCGAACCGATCGGCCTGCAGAAGCTGGTGACGACGCAGTCGGGTGAGTTGCTCGCTGCGGCGCCCTTGAGTGCCCAGCGTCGCCTGGTGCGCCACGGCGGCGAACTCGGCGCCTTCCAGGTTGATGTCAGCCGCTTCAAACCCGAAGAGCTGCGCAAGTTCGCCTACCACCTGCGGGTGCGCAACGGCGTCGCGAGCTTTGCGCGCTGCTGGCTGCTGGTCGAAGGCGAGACGGAGTTCTGGGTGCTGTCGGAGCTGGCGCGCTTCCTCGGCTACGACTTCGCGCAGGAAGGAGTGGCCTGCGTCGAGTTCGCGCAATGCGGGCTCGACCCGCTGATCAAGATGGCGCAGGCGCTGCGTATCCAGTGGCATGTGCTGGCGGACGGCGACCGTTCGGGCCTCGCCTACGGCGAGTCGGCCCGCCGCCATCTCGGCAGCGACCCGCTCGCAGAACGGCTGACCTTGCTGCATGAGAAGGATATCGAGCACTGCTTCTGGAGCCACGGCTTCGATACCGTGTACCGCCACGCCGCCGGCGCGCCGCCCGCAACGAGTGGTACGCCGCACAAGGTGATCGACCGCGCGATCGGGCGGCATTCCAAGCCGGGCCTTGCGTTCGCGATCCTTGCCGAAGTCGCCGCGCGTGGCCCTGCCAGCATTCCGCCGCCACTCGCCGGCGTGATCGAGACCTGTGTGCGGCTTGCCCGCGAATCGCCCCGTCGCGCACTGGCCGGCGACCGGCATGAAGCGATCGAACACCACCCGAAGAAGGGTGGCAAACATCATCCGCATCACCGGCGCCATGAAGCCTGAGGTTTTCTTGCGCAAACCGGGGTATCGGGGGCTTGCGCCGGCCTAGACTCCCGCGTTGTTCCGTCGGGTGTTTCAACCATGTCGCGCCTGTTCCGCCTGCTGTGTCTGGTGTGCCTGCTGTGCCCCGTGGTGGCCGGCGCGGCAAGCTTGGCGTTTGGCTTGGAGCGCCTGTCGCCCGACCATGCCGCGTCGGATGCAGCCGTTCGCGCGGGGGCGCTGGACGATCGCTTCGTGCCAACGGACACCACCGCCCTGCGGGATCTCGACCGCCCGACCTGGTTCCGCATCGTGCCGCTGCAGGATTGGCAGATCGACGCACCGCCCGTGCTCGTCGTTCGGCAGACGCGCTTCCAGGTACTGACGGTTTATCCCGGCAATGATGTTGCGGCCACCACGCTTGGCGCGCTGCGCGCCGACTACCCCGCGCATCTCTCACGTGGGCTGATGATCTTCCCGCTCGCTGCAGCGCCGCGCGCCGGTGTGCCGATCTATTTTCTGGCAGAACCCGGTGGTGATCCGACGCAGATGCGCCCGGTGCTGTCGATCGAAACGCGCGACGCGGCCGAAGCGGCGTCGCTGACGCATGTGCGGCTGGCGATTGGCACCTTTGGCGCTTTGCTGACGCTGGCTTTGTGTGGCGTCTGCGTGTGGCTGATGCTGCGCGAATCCCTGTTCCTGCTGTTTTCGTCAGTGGTCGCCTGCCAGGGCTTTTACGTTGCGATGGTGTTCGGCGAGGGGCTGTCGCTGCCTGGCATGGAAGTGCTGCTGCCTGTCGGCGGCCGGCTGGTGAATCTGTTCGCGGGTCTGGGGGCGCTGTGTGCGGCGATGTTCGCGCGTCGCATGGTCGATATCGGCCGCATCGCGCCGCGCCTCGATCGCGGCTTTGCGGTGTTGCAGTGGGCCTACGTGGCGGTCCTGTGCGCGGTGCCGTTGGTGCCGGCAAAGGGCATGTTCGTGCTGGTGGCGCTGGGCAATCTCACGGTGATGGCCGGCACCGTGATGGTGTTGGCGGCGGGGTTCCTCGGCTGGCGCAGCGGCAGCCGGGCCGCAGCCTTTTTCCTGCTCGCCTGGATGATGATGCAAGGCTTCACCTTTGCGCGCACTGCGAGCTTCCTGCTCGGCACCGAAGCCGGGCCATTGCTGTATTACGGATTCCCGCTGTCGATGGTGGTCGCGGGCGTGATGCTCGCGCTGGGCCTGGCCGACCGGGTTCGCGAAATGCGGCTCGCGCTGCGCGAAGCGCAACGGCGCGCGCAGACCGATGCACTGACCGGCGCGCTGAACCGCCGCTCTATCCTCGAACGCCTCGACGCCGCCCGTATCGCCTTCCGCGACACCAGTGAGCCGGTGTCGGTGCTGTTCATCGATCTCGACCACTTCAAGCGGATCAACGACTCCCACGGCCACCTTGCCGGCGATGCCTGCCTGCGCGAAGCAAGCAAGCGGATCGGCAGCGTGTTGCGGCGTACCGATGCTTTGGGGCGCTACGGCGGCGAGGAATTCCTTGTCGTGCTGCAGGGCGCGGCAGGCCCGGTGGCCGGCGCGATCGCCGAGCAGATCCGCGCCGCGGTGGCCGCTGAACCGGTGCAGGCCTTGCACCAGGCGATCCCTCTGAGCTGTAGCGTGGGCGTCGCCAGCAGCAGCGGCGATGCGCTGTCGGCTGAAGACCTGATCGCGCGAGCCGACGCCGCGCTGTACGCCGCAAAGCGCGAAGGCCGCAATCGCGTGGCGCTGGCGCCACTTTCGTCACTGGTAGCCCCGCCGATGTTGGTGGCTGAGGGTAAGTCTCTTGCCTGATCCGGCGACCCTTACGCCGGCGGATCGGGCCAACGGCCGGCGTTTCGGCAGCGTGGGGCGCTTGCTGCAGTCCGCTTGAGTCGTACCCGTTGCGGGCGGACAATCCGCCTTGCAGGCGCCCAGCGCTGGAGCTGGGGCACGAGCCGGGGGGCAGTGCGATGGTCAGCGTACGGTTTTGCGGTGCGGTCGGCGAGGTGACGGGTTCGGGCTACTGGCTTGAGACCGAACAGGCGCGGGTGCTGGTCGATTTCGGCATGTTCCAGGGTGGGCGCGATATCGAGGGCCGCAACCGCGTAATCGAGCCGGTCGAGCCCAAGCGTTTGGTGGCCGGTGTGCTGACGCATGCCCATGTTGACCATTCCGGCCGCTTGCCCTTGCTCGCCGCACATGGCTCGCGCGCGCCGATCTACGGCACGCCTGCAACGCTTGAACTGGCCGAGGTGCTGCTGCTCGATTCGGCCAAGATTGCGGAGGAAGACACCAGTCGCGCCAATCGCAAGTTGCGGCGGGCGGGGCGGCGTGAGCAAAGCCCACTCTACACGGTGGATGATGTCGAGAGCCTCGTGCGCCGCTTCGTGGCATTGCCCTACGGTGAGCAGCGTGAAATCGCGCCAGGTATTGCGATCCGCTTTTTCGATGCCGGCCACATCCTCGGCTCCTCCAGCGTCGAGATGCAGATTGCGCGCCAGGGGGCGGAGCCCCTGACGGTGGTGTTCTCCGGCGACCTCGGCACCCGCGACGCGCCGATCCTGCGCGATCCGGAAACGCCGCCGCGGGCCGATGTGGTGTTTCTCGAATCCACTTACGGCGACCGCAGCCGGCCGCCGCGTGCCGACACGCTGGCAAGCTTCCATGCCTTGCTGCGCCGCGCCGTGGCCGAGCGCCGCCGCATGATCGTGCCGGCCTTCGCCGTCGGCCGCACCCAGGTGCTGCTGTATGAACTGGCACACGCATTCCGCGATGGCATCGTGCCTGCGTTCCCGGTGTTTCTCGACAGCCCGATGGCCACGCGCGCCGGCGCGATCTACGCGCGCCATGGCGAACTGCATGATCAGGAGGCCAAGCGACTCGGCCGACGTGGGCAGTTGCCGGATACGCTGCGGGTCGTCGAGTCGTCGGCAGAGTCGCGCTTGCTGAACGTCAGCGGCGAGTTCTGCATGATCATGAGCGCAGCTGGCATGTGTGAAGGCGGCCGCGTGCTGCATCACCTGCGCCACAACTTGTGGCGCGAAGACGTGCTGGTGATCCTGCCCGGCTACATGGCCCCGGGTACGCTAGGGCGGCAACTGGCCGAAGGCGCGCGCGAGGTCGAGATTTTCGGCGAGACGATCGCGGTGCGCGCCGAAGTCGTGCAACTGGAAGGTTTCTCCGCACATGCGGACCGCGAAGGGCTGCTTGATTGGCTTGCGCCGCTGGCGTCCGCGCATCCGCGCGTGGTGCTGACGCACGGAGAAGACCCTGCGCGTGCCGGGCTCTCCGCGGGCGTGCATGCGCGCTTCGGCATCACGGCGGAAACGCCGGTGCCCGGCGCGGTGCTGACGCTCGATTAGGCGGAACCGCGGCGCGCGATCTCTTCCGATTCGACCGCGCCCGGCGGGCCGCCGTCGCCCAGTGCGCAACGCAGCATCGCGCGCGCGACGGTTTTCGCGCCGACCGGGCGGTAGCGCCGCAAGGGGCCGCCCATCAAGGGCGCGATCAGGCGCCCGATCGCCAGTGCAATGCGTTCGCCGGGTCGTGATTCCTGGCGTTGGCCGTCAAGCAGCGACGGCCGCAGGCACCACAGCGCCGGCAAGCCCAGCGCAGCCAGATCGCGCTCCGTCTCGCCCTTGACCCGGTTGTAGAACACCGTCGAGTCTGCATCCGCGCCGAGTGCCGAAATCAGCAGGAAGCGCCGGGCGCCTGCGCTTTTTGCGAGTTGCCCAAGCGCCAGCGGATAGTTGTGATCCACGATGCGGAACGCTTCTTGCGTGCCAGCCACCCGGATCGTTGTACCCAGGCAACAGAAGAAATCGTCCGCGGCGAGCGTCGGATCCGCAACGGGCAGCGCGGCGAAATCGACCATCCGTTCGTCTAGCTTTGGGTGCTGCAATCCGCTCGGGCGCCGCACCAGTGCGATGACACGGCCGTATTCGGGCGATGCAAGCAGCATCGCCAGCAGTTCGCGGCCGACAAGGCCGGATGCGCCGGCGATCAGGGCTGTCCGTGGGAGCGAGGTTGGCATTGGCAAGGGCTTGATACAAAACAATCCTGCAGCGGGGTGCAGGAGATATATAATTGATAACGATTCGCGTTGGCGTTCTTTTCCGAAGAACGCTGCCACGGCTGATCCACCCGATTCTGCAGGTAGCGTACATGACACATTGCACCAACGACACAGCGACGCTGGACCGCCAGGCCGGCGTTGCGGCAGACGGCTCCGCGCCGGGGGTGTTCGCCCTCGTCGGAAACCCGAACGTCGGCAAATCGGTGGTGTTCCATCGCCTGACCGGCACCTATGTGAATGTATCGAACTACCCGGGCACGACGGTCGACGTATCGCGCGCCTCGGCCCGCTTCGAGCGCGGTGCCGAAGTGCTGGACACCCCCGGCGTGCTGGCGCTGCCCGCCCGCTCGGACGACGAACACGCAACGATGCGCGCGCTGCTGCACGAAAACCTGCGCGCCCTGGTTCAGGTCGGTGATGCGAAGAACCTGCGCCGCACGCTGGCGCTGTCGCTGGTCTTCGCCGACCTCGGACTACCCTGGGTGCTGGCCCTGAACATGGCGGACGAAGCGCGCGCGCGCGGCGTTGGCGTCGATCTGCAGGGCTTGTCGAAGGCCATCGGTGCGCCGGTCATCGAAACGGTTGCCACCAGTGGCGAGGGCCTCCAGCGCTTGCCCGAAGCGCTCAAGCATGCCTACGCCAGCCGCGGCCCGGCACACCGCTTCCACTACCCGGCGGCCGTTGAGGCGGTTGTCGTGCAGGCGGCGGACTGGATTGCCGCACGGGTGCCGAAGGCCCCGCTGGCGGCGCGTGGTCTGGCTGTGCTGTTTCTCGGTCGGGATGCCGAAGTCGAGCGCTGGCTTGCGGCGCATATGGGGGCCGAGGCGCAACAACTCGTCGCGTTGCGCGAGGCAGCCGAAGCCGCCAGCGCCGAACCTCTGTCGACGGCGCTCGCACAAGCCCGCGCGACCGAGGCGGATCGCCTTGCCGGCGCTTACCTGCGCAAGGAAGTGCCGAAAGCGAAGTTGTTGTCGACGCGGCTTGGCCGGCTTGCGGTGCACCGCATCTGGGGCCTGCCTATTCTGTTGCTGGTGCTGTTCGCGGTGTACGAATTTGTCGGCGTGTTCGGCGCGAGCTTTCTCGTCGGGCTGACCGAAGAGAATTTGTTCGGCGAAATACTGAACCCCGCGGTGGAGGGGGTCGTGCGGGCGCATGTGCCGTGGCAGTGGGTCGCCGACCTGATGGTCGGGCAGTACGGGCTGTGGACCATGGGCATGACTTACGCGCTCGCACTGATCCTGCCGATCGTGACGACCTTCTTCCTGGCCTTCGGCGTGCTGGAGGATTCGGGCTACTTCTCGCGGTTGTCGGTGCTGGCGAACCGGGCGTTCTCGCTGATCGGCCTCAACGGTCGCGCCGTGTTGCCGATGGTGCTGGGCCTTGGCTGCGTGACGATGGCGACACTCACGACGCGCATCCTGCACACGAAGCGTGAGCGGGTGATCTCCACCTTCCTGCTTGCGCTGGCGATTCCGTGCTCGGCCCAGCTGGGTGTGGTGATGGGCATGCTGTCCGGCATCTCGTTCTCCGCCACGCTGGTCTGGCTGAGCTCGGTCTTGCTGATCCTGCTCGCTTCCGGTTGGCTGGCGGCCAAGCTGATCCCGGGGCGCCGCATTCCGCTGGTGACCGAAATGCCGCCGATGCGCATGCCGGTGATGGGCAACGTGATGAAGAAAACGGCAGGCCGCCTGAAGTGGTACCTCGTTGAAGTGATTCCGCTGTTCCTGTTCGGCACGTTGCTGATGTTCGTGCTGGACCGCGTTGGCGCCTTGCCGTGGATCATCGAGAAGGGAGAGCCGTTGGTAACGGGCTGGCTTGGGCTGCCTAAGGAGGCCAGTGCCGCGTTCGTGATGGGCTTCCTGCGCCGCGATTTCGGCGCGACCGGCCTGTTCGCGCTGGGCCATCAGATGACGCCATTGCAGACGGTGGTTGGCATGATCACGATCACGCTGTTCGTGCCGTGCATCGCCAGCGTGATGATCGTGATCAAGGAGCAGGGCGGCAAGATCGCCGCTGCGATGTTGGGCCTGATCATGCCGACCGCCTTCCTGGTCGGCGGCATCTTCCACTTAATCCTGAAGCACTTCTGGTAAGCCGCGATGAGCCCCAACGAAATGCGTCTCGCCGACGCCACCCCTGGTGCGACCGTCCGTTTCCGCGGCTTCGATGCCACGCTCGACACCCTCTTGCAGGACCAGTTCCTCGCCTACGGCATCGCTGTCGGGCAGGCGCTCAGCGTGTTGCAGCAGCGCCCGCTGACGATCATCCAGTGCGATCACACCGAGCTTGCGGTCGAGTCGGTCGTCGCCCGCGCGATGGTGGTTGCGCCGGCCTGAGCCGGCGCATTTTTCGGTGCTTCAGACGCCCAGCTGGCGCAGGTCGGGCGCGCCAGCGCGCATCGGCGGGCACCAGAAGTAGGCCCCGGTGAGCGGCCGCGTGAAGCGGAACAGGCCGTCCACGATGCCGTCCTCGGCGCCGCTCATGCGCTTGAGCTGCGCTTCGAATGGGGCGAACGATGCACCGAAGGCAACGAACTGCAGCCCGGCGCGCTCGCCCTCGATCCACGCCATCGAGCGCCGCAGCACGAAGGCCTCGGGCGAGAAGTTTTCCTGCGCGGTGCGCTTCACATGCGCGCATTCGGAGGCATCGTCGAGTTCCTCATTCGACTCGCGTTCGCGACCGATCACTCTGTCCTGCATTGATTTGGGCATCGCATCGAAGCGCTTGAAGTCATGCAGCCACTGCTGCACCGCGACGAAGGACGAGCCCGCGAGCGTCGCCACATCTTCCGCCACGATTGCGGCGGCCGCGGCATCGTCGCCTTGCGGGTTTTCGGTGCCATCCTCGTAGCCGGTCAGGTCGCGTCCGCCGCGATGCAGGAACCCCTCCAGCGAATGCTCAAGCACGAAGGTGTCAGCGAGCAGCGCTTCGATCTGCCGCTCGCGTTGCATCAGCGCCGCACGGTCCTCGCCGCGCAGCCACAGCCACAGCGCCGCGGGCGTGTTCGGGAGCTCGACGGCAGCAGCGTCAAAGCTCGGGAATGTCGTCAGCCCTTCCACATGTCGCCCCAGCGCGCTGGCGAGGCTCGCACCGATACCCAGCACGGCCTGCTCGCCATCCACCTCCGCCGCTATACGGCGCAGCGCGCCACGCGCATCGGCGCCCTGCAGCAAGGAAAAAGTCAGGTAACGGGCTGCCGGGGGCAGTGGGGCGAGGATTCCGCTCTGGGGGCCACTCATGGGGCTATCTCCTGCATGGTTCGCAATAACTGATAGAGCACGAATGATCGCGCGTTGCCCGCGTGCGTGCCAACCGGTTTGCGGAGCGGATTTGAGTCACATCGCGAAACATCCACGCACGGGCGGGTCACGGCCGCGGTGGTGCTGGCCGCTTAGGCTCGGCCTTGCCGGCGCGTGATCAGCGCGTACGGCCAAAACCTATAAGGGGAGAGCGTGATCATGGATACCAAGAATTCGAGCGGGCCGAGCGCGGCACCGGAACGACGGCGCCTGCTCGGTGCAATCGGTTCGCTGTGGGCTGCCGTGGTGTGGGGCTGTGGGGGATCGGATTCCGCCACAACGGCAACCGGCACTGTCAGCACCGGCGGCACCGACACGACAAGTACGGGTAGCACGGTCAGCACGAGCGGTTCGACAGGCACTGGCAGCACGGCAGGCACGTGCGCTGTCATTCCACAGGAAACGCAGGGCCCGTATCCCTTGCTGGCGATCCTGAGCAACGCAGCGATGGTCCGGCAGGACATCACCGAAGGCAAGACGGGTGTTCCGCTGACCTTGCGGCTGAAGCTGGTGAACGTGAATGGCAGTTGCGCACCGATCGCGAATGCGGCCGTGTACGTGTGGCATTGCGACAAGGACGGCGTGTATTCCGGCTACAGCACGAACACCAACGGCAATACGCTGGGGCAGACTTTCCTGCGCGGCATCCAGGTCTCGGACGCCAACGGCGAAGTGACGTTCACGACGATCTATCCGGGCTGGTATGCCGGGCGGATCACGCATGTGCATTTCCAGATCTATCTGGCCGACAACCTGCAGGTCACAGCGACGGCCACCTCGCAGATCGCCTTTCCGCAGGCGGATACGACGGCCGTCTACAACTCCACGCTGTACGTCACGCGGGGCCAGAACACGTCCGTCACGAGTTTTGCCGCCGACAATGTCTTCAGCGACGGCACGACTTACCAGATGGCCGCACTGACCGGTGATGCCGCCAACGGCTACACCGCCACGCTGACCGTCGGCATCGCCGTCTGAACCCGCAACCGGCGCCGCTGGGCGCCGGAATATCAGGTCCGAAAACGGCGAGCAGGGGGCGCGAAGGGGCGGATAATCGACCCCATGAACCGCAGTGCCCAAGCCCCTCACGAACCCGCCGAACACGGTGCCCACTACGCCGCGCTCGTCGCCCGAGACAGCCGTTTCGACGGCCGCTTCTACGTCGGCGTGACGTCCACCGGCATCTACTGTCGCCCGGTCTGTCGGGTGCGCACGCCGAAGGCCGCCAATTGCCTGTTCTTCGCAAATCCGGCAGCGGCGGAGGCGGCCGGTTTTCGCCCGTGCCTGCGCTGCCGCCCGGAGCTCGCGCCGGGGCAGGCGGGCATCGATTCGGGCTCGCGCCTGGCGTGGGCGGCGGCGCAGCGGATTGAGGCCGGGCAAGTCGACGAGGCCGGGCTCGAAGGCCTCGCAGCCCGGCTCGGCATCACCGATCGCCATTTGCGACGGATCTTTGCCGACACGTTCGGCGTGACGCCGGTGGCCTATGTGCAGACGCAGCGTTTGCTGATGGCCAAGCGCTTGCTGGCCGACACCGCTTTGCCTGTGACTGAGGTGGCGCTTGCCGCCGGCTTCGGCAGCCTGCGCCGCTTCAATACGCTGTTTCAGAGCCACTACGGGCTCACGCCATCTGACTTGCGGCGTGTGAGTGCGGCGCCGGGTCCCGGCGAAGGGCTGCGCTTCGAACTGGCCTTCCGCCCGCCTTTCGACTGGATTCGCCTGCTTGCCTTTCTCGCCGGCCGCTGCGTGGCCGGCGTGGAGGAAGTGGCGGGCGACAGCTATCGTCGCAGCGTGCGCATCGAACAGGGCGGCACGACTCACCTTGGCTGGTTGTCGCTGGCGCTGGCGGACGGGCGCGATGCCGTGGCCGTGACGGTGTCACCCAGTCTGGTGCGGGTGCTCCCGGCGGTGCTGGCCGGCGTGCGCCGCGTTTGCGACCTGGCATGCGAACCCGATGCCGTGGCGCGCGTGCTCGGGCCGCTGGCGGCCGATGCGCCGGGTTTGCGGGTACCGGGTTCGTTCGACGGATTCGAGATGTCGGTGCGGGCGGTGCTCGGCCAGCAGGTCACCGTGAAAGCGGCACACACGATCGCTGGCCGGTTTGTTGCGGCCTTCGGCGATGAGCTTGACACACCGTTTGCGGCGATCCGCCGCGTGTTCCCGACGCCGCGGCGGATCGCCGAGGCGAGCGTGGAGGAAATCGCCTCGCTCGGCATCGTGCGCCAGCGCAGCAATGCGATTCTGGCGCTGGCGAACGAAATCGCGGCGGGCCGCCTCGATCTCGGGCCGGCTGCCGACGTGGCGGCCACGCTGGCACAACTCGAAGCCTTGCCCGGTATCGGCCGCTGGACGGCGCAGTACATCGCACTGCGGGCACTCGCCTGGCCCGACGCATGGCCCAGCGGCGATGTGGCGCTGATCAAGTCGCTCGGTGCCGCGACGGCCCGCGAGGCGGATTCGATGGCGGAGGCCTGGCGGCCGTGGCGCGGTTACGCGACCTTGCATCTTTGGCGGCGCTTGTCCGAGCCGGCGCCGGCGGAAGGAGGAAAGACATGAGCATGATCTGGATGCAGCACGACACGCCGATCGGGGCGATGATCCTGGCGGGTGATACGGCTGGCCTCGCCGGCGCGTGGCTCGTCGGGCAAGCGCATTTCGATGGCATCCGGCCCGACTGGCGAGAGGACGTACATGCCAGCTTGCTGCGCGACACCGCCGCGCAACTCGATGAATGGTTTGCCGGCACACGCCGGGAGTTCGACTTGCCATTGGCGCCGCGTGGCACGCCGTTCCAGCATGCCGTGTGGCACGAGATCGCCCGTGTCGGTTATGGTGAAACCCGCGACTACGGCAGTGTTGCGAAAGCGCTCGGCAAGCCTTCTGCGGCACGCGCGGTGGGGGCGGCGACCGGTCGCAATCCGCTGACCATCATCGTGCCCTGCCATCGCCTGGTCGGGCGTAGTGGTGCGCTGACCGGCTATGCCGGCGGTTTATCGCGCAAGCAGGCCTTGCTTGCTTTCGAGTCGCAGGGCAGGCCGATCTCGATCGCCGCCTGAGTCACGTTTCGTTGAATCATCACAACCCGACATCGGGCGCTCACGAGGCGACCCGGGAAAGCGCTTCCCCGTGAAACCCCAACACTTGCTTGAACTGATTCTGCTTGCCGCGCTGTGGGGCGGCTCTTTTCTCTTCATGCGCTACGCGGCGCCGGCCTTCGGCGCGGTGGCGCTGATCTGGCTGCGGGTCGCGATCGCATCGCTATGCCTTGCACCCTTGCTGCTGTTGCGTGGCCAGGGCGCGGTGCTGCGTGAGCACGCCGGCGCGATTGCCGTGATGGGCGTGTTCAACTCCGCGCTGCCCTTCGTGCTGATCGCATGGGCGACACTGTCGATCACGGCCGGGCTGGCATCCATCCTGAACGCCACGGTGCCGATCTTCGCTGCGCTGATCGGCGCCGTGTGGCTGGGCGACAAGCTCGGCCCCTCACGTGCGCTGGGACTTGCCGTGGGCTTCGGCGGCGTGTTGATGCTGGCCGCCGATAAGGCGGACTTCAAGCCGGGTGGTTCGGGGTGGGCGATCGTCGCGATGCTGGTGGCGACCTTCTCGTATGGCTTTGCCGCCAACCTCACGAAGCGGCGGCTTGCCGGCGTGCCGGCACTGGTGAACGCGGCCGGCTCGCAGATCATTTCGGCGATCGTGCTGGCGCCGCTGGCTTACTGGTTCTGGCCGGCGCAAATCCCTGGCGGCATGGCCTGGCTTGCGGTGCTGGTGCTCGGCGTTGGCTGCACGGCACTGGCCTATCTGCTGTTCTTCCGCTTGGTTACGCATGTCGGCGCGTCGCGCACGGTGACCGTCACCTTCCTGATCCCGCTCTTCGGTGTGCTGTGGGGCAGCGTGTTTCTCGGCGAGGCGCTCAAGGCCGGCATGCTTGCAGGTGGTGCCGTCGTGGTGCTGGGCACTGCGCTGGCGACCGGTGTCGTGAAACTGCCCGCGCGGCGCTGAAGCCGAGCCTCAATCGTCAGTGTGCAGGTGTTTTTCGATGCGGGGGTCGGGCACCAGCCAGATCAGCGCCACGGCAACATAGAGCGCCTGCGCCAGCCATTCCGCAAAGAACGCGAGCGGGATCGCGAGTGCATAGATGAGCACCGACAGCACGCCCTTGCGGTCCTTGCCGATCGCGCGGGCGAGCAGTGAATCCGGCCCTTCTTCTGCGATCAGACAATGCGCGAGGATCCAGTACGCAATGCCCGCCATCATCAGCACGACCCCGTAGAGGGCACTCGGCAGCGGCGCGAAGTGGTTCTCGCCCATCCAGCCGGTGACAAAAGGCAGCAGCGACAGCCAGAACAACAGGTGCAGGTTGGCCCACAAGGCCCCGCCGGACACATGCCTGACGGCGTGCAGCATGTGGTGATGGTTGTTCCAGTAAATGCCGATGTAGATGAAGCTCAGCACATAGCTGAGAAAGGCCGGCAGTAGTGGTTGCAGTGCGTCGAGCCGCTCGCCGTGCGGCACCTTGAGTTCCAGCACCATGATCGTGAGGATGATGGCGAGCACACCATCGCTGAAGGCTTCGAGTCGGTTCTTGCCCATGCTGTGCCCGCAATCCGGTGGAGGGAAGCGGCAGTTTTACGGCCACGCGCCGGACTGTCCAGTGCGCGATGCAGCATACGCAAGCAAGTTGGGCCGGAACTGGGGGGACGAGAAAGCCAATCGGCCCCGGTGCTTGATGCCGCTTGCTGTTTGCGGCTGCGCTTGTTCGATCAGGTCAAGACGCCGTGAGCCGATCTGCGGCAAACTCTCAAAGTTTTCTCCGCATTTCCGAGGATAAGAACATGGCACACCCCCTGGCAGGCCAACCGGCGCCGAAAGACGTTCTGACTGACATCCCCGCGTTGCTCGCCGCCTATACCGCGATCACGCCGAACGTGAACAACCCGACGCAGCGTGTCGCCTTCGGCACCAGTGGCCACCGCGGCAACGCCTTCGCCGGCAGTTTCAACGAAGCGCACATCCTGGCGATCACGCAGGCGGTGTGCGAATACCGCGCGCAGGCTGGCATCACCGGCCCGCTGTATCTGGGCAAGGACACCCATGCGCTGTCCGGCCCGGCGCAGATCAGCGCACTCGAAGTGCTGGCCGCCAACGGTGTCGAAACCCGCATCCAGGCGGACGACGGCTACACGCCGACGCCGGTGATCTCGCGTGCGATCCTGGTCTATAACCGCGACAACGCTGGCCCGCGTGCCGACGGCATCGTCATCACGCCGTCGCACAATCCGCCGGTCGATGGCGGCATCAAGTACAACCCGCCGCATGGCGGCCCCGCGGACACCGACATCACCGGCTGGGTCGAGGCGCGCGCGAATGCGCTGATGGCCGAGGGCAACAAGGGCGTCAAGCGCGTGCCTTACGCCGAGGCGCTGGCCGCTTCGACGACGAAGGCCGAAGACTTCGTGATGCCCTACGTGAAGGATCTGGGCGCGGTGATCGACTTCGACGCGATTCGCAAGGCGAACCTGAAGATCGGCGTGCACCCGCTGGGCGGCGCTGCCGTTGCGTACTGGAAGCCGATCGCCGACACCTACGGCCTGAACATCGAGATCGTGAACCCGGCGGTCGATCCGGCCTTCTCGTTCATGACGCTGGACCACGACGGCAAGATCCGCATGGACTGCTCCAGCCCCTACGCGATGGCGAGCCTCGTCGCGCTGAAGGACAAGTTCGACATAGCCTGGGGCAACGACGCCGACGTCGACCGCCACGGTATCGTCACGCCGTCCGTGGGCCTGATGAATCCGAACCACTACCTCGCGGTTGCGATCAACTACCTGCTGACGCACCGCCCGCAGTGGCCGGCGAGCGCCGCGGTCGGCAAGACGCTGGTGTCGAGCGCGCTGATCGATCGCGTGATGGATGGTCTTGGCCGCAAGTTCCTCGAAGTGCCGGTCGGCTTCAAGTGGTTCTCCGGGGGCCTGCTCGAGGGCAGCTTCTGCTTCGGCGGTGAGGAGAGCGCTGGCGCATCTTTCCTGCGCCGCGATGGCAGCGTGTGGACCACCGACAAGGACGGCCTGATCCTCGGCCTGCTGGCGGCGGAAATCACCGCCGTCACCGGCAAGGACCCGGGCGTGCATTACCAGGAGATGGCCGCCAAGTACGGCGCGCCCTTCTACACCCGCATCGACGCCGCCGCCACGCCGGCGCAGAAGGCGGCCTTCAAGGGCCTCACCGGCGAACGCGTGACGGCAGCGACGCTGGCTGGCGACGCGATCACCGCCAAGCTGACCAAGGCGCCGGGCAACGGCGCGTCGATCGGCGGCCTGAAAGTCACCACCGCCAACGGCTGGTTCGCCGCGCGCCCCTCGGGCACCGAAGACATCTACAAGGTGTATGCGGAGAGCTTTGTCAGCGCCGAGCATCTGCAGCAGATCGTCAAGGAAGCGCAGCAGATCGTCAGCGACGCGCTGGCGAACTGAATGCGGCGGTGCATCGAGAACCCGGCCTCGGCCGGGTTTTTTATTGGCTGCGTGACGTCGGCATCAGGTGTCGAGATGTGGAATGGCTCAGCATGCGGCGGGTTGTTGCATTGGTCATTGACAAGAAGTCGGGCAATTGGCGCGAACGGAGCGAAGCAGGATGCGGATCAGCGAGTACGAACTGAATCAGGCGGGCGGTTGGCAGTGTCTTTCTGCATTGGTGCAGTGGGAGTCGGTTGATCGCGCGCCGCAGCGGATTGAGTTCCGAGTGCCCAGCAACGGCTTGCCGATGCGGCTTCATGCTGCGCCCTTTGTGTTGGCCGCGGCGGTTCCTGCGATGGCGGCAGGTGAAACGCGGATCGCGAGCACGTTGCCGCTCGATCCTGTTCTGGTTGAAGGTATCCCGTCAGCGCTGGCGATCATCAAGCACTGGTGCCGGGACATGTCCGCCACGTGGTCCTTGCCGACACTCGAATGCGCGGTTGAGGCCTGTGTTGCTGCGCCCCGCCGTGCTACGGCGAGTTTCTTTTCCGGTGGCGTTGACGCGACCTTCACGCTACTGCGTAACCACAGTTTGCTGCCCACCGGTGCGGCCGAGCGCATCCAGTACGCGCTGACGGTATTTGGATTGGACCTTGGTTACCGTTCGGATCGGAACGATCGTCCAGCATATGACCAATTTGTGGCGTCAGCTAAACCCTGGCTTGATTCGCTGGGCGTCCGGCTTGTGCCGGTGGAGACCAATCTACGCCAACTCGATCCTCGACCCGGTTTCTGGGGGCGAGCGTTTAATGGATTTGCGCTGTCTGCGCTCGCCCAGTTGTTCCCGGATGCGCTGGAGCAAGTGCATATTGGGACGAGCGGAGAGCGACTGGGCGAGTCAGTTCAGTTTCCCTGGGGGTCGCATCCAGTATTGCACCCTTACCTGAGCTCGTCGGCAGTGCAGGGCCGCTCTCCGTATGTAGAGTTCTCTCGTTTGCAGCGATTGGCGTGGATTGCAAAAGATGCGCGCGCGCGTGCCCAGCTTCGGGTGTGTTTTGCTTCGCGGGGAGGGGCACTCAATTGTGGCGTCTGCGAGAAGTGTGTCAGAACGCGCCTGGGGTTATTGTTGTGTGGTGCTGATTCTCAACTCGGGTTTGCCGGCCCGCCGCTAAGTGCTGCGATGATCAGCGCGGTGTCGATTACCAGTAACCTGGGGCAGGCTGAACACGAAGAGCTACGCGATGCACTGCGTAATCACGGCGACGTTGAACTTTCGGCCGCGGAAGACGACCTTATCCATCGCTGGCTGACTTACGAGCGCTGGCGCCAGAATCGAGGCTTCAAAGGGTGGCTTCGACGCAAGCGCACTGCGTTTCTGCAGCGCATTGCAACGCGTTAATGTGACCGTGGGGCCGAGTCAGCGCTCGTTGCGTCCTATCACCACTGTCGTAGCACTCCGTTGCTCTACGCATGGTGACGCTTGGGATGTGCCCCATCGGATCATCGGGGGGGGGGGGCGACGTTTGATCGTGCTACAGCGAGGCCAGCACCGTCGTCGATACGACAGACGTTGAAGTGCGCCGGCGATCAATACGAAATTGCCCAACCGGCCGTATCGACCCGTACATGCGGGCGCCCGACCGCTTTCAGGGTATTTTCGGCAAAGCGCTGAGCCCATTCGTTGGGCCGCGCGAAGCGGGTTTCGCCGCCGTACTTGGCGACGTTGAGGATCTGGTCGACGATCAGCAGCTTGCCCATCGGATTGCTTGGGGTGCATTCGAGTTCGACAAATTCGCGATCGAACCACTGGCGCGGTGCACGGTTATCCAGCGCGTCGAGCGTGTCGTCGTTGACGGTGAATTCGTAGTCGCGACCGTCGCCAAAGCTCACGATCAGGGTGTTCATGGCGGAAGCCTTTCAGTGTGCAGTCTTGCCATTTTGCTACTGGTCAGCGCGCAGTGATGGCGCCTTTGTCAGGGCTTGGACACTCATGTGTGCGAGCGGCCTACAGTAGCGGGCTCGCAAGATGCGCCGCATGTTCGGCGAGTCGCGCACGGGTGCTGCGGCGCGCCCAGCTGTGTGGATCCACCGGGCGGGCTTCACGCTCGTAGCGCGCCTGAAGTGCGCGCAGTGCAGCGGTGAACTGCGGGTCGTAGACGACCAGGGTTACCTCGAAGTTCAGCCGGAAGCTGCGGATGTCCAGGTTGGTGGTGCCGAACAATGCGAGGCTGCCGTCGACGGTGACGCTCTTCGTGTGGAGCAGCCCGCCGTGGAATTGCAGGATGCGGACACCCGCAGCCAGCAGCGGCTCAAAGAACCAGCGGCTGGCGTGGCGTACAAGGATCGAATCAATCCGGGCCGGCACGATCACGGTTACACGCACGCCACGCAGAGCGGCCGCTTCCAGCGCGAGGAACAGCGGTTCGTCGGGCACAAAGTAGGGCGTCGTCAACACGATCTCTTCGCGCGCGCCGTAAAGCGTGGCGAGGAAAAGCCGTTGCGCGCCTTCGCCTTCGAAACCGGGGCCGGAGGGCAGTACCTGGACTTCGGCGCCATCTTCGAACTGTGTGCCGACTGCGTTGGCCAGCCCGGGCGCCACCTTGGCGATGGCGTCGCCGGTTTCGATGCACCAATCCCACAGCACGATGCCGGCAAGCATCTCGACGGCTGGCCCCTCGATCCGCGCCATCGCATCGATCCATTCCCCAACCCCTGCGTCCTGCTTGAAACAGCGCGGATCGACCAGGTTGAGGCTGCCGGTCCAGCCGATGACGCCATCGATCACGATGATTTTGCGATGCAGGCGCAGGTCGAAGCGGACAAAGGCGGCCCGCAGCAGGCCGACCGAGAGCGTCTCGACGACGCTGATGCCCGCGTTACGCAGGTGCGCGGGCCATGGGCTGCGAAAGAAGGCGGCGCTGCCCACCGCATCGAGCAACACCCGGCAGCTCACGCCCCGCGCGGCGGCGTCGATCAGCGCGTCGGCCACGCGATCTGCATCGCCGCCAGGGTTCCAGATATAGAACTCCATCAGCACGGTGTGTTGCGCGGTGCGGATATCGTCGGCGATCGCGAGCAGGATTGCGGATGAGTCGCTGCGCAAGTCGAGACGATTTCCGATCGTCGAGGGGAGCCCCGCGGCGCCCTGCGCGGTGCGCCGGATGCTGAACCAGCGGTCATCGCGATCGTGCTGATTCAGCATCGCAGGCGGGAGCTGGCGCACCCAGTCTTGAAGCAGAGGTACCAGGGCGCGCGCATGGCTGCCGCGCCGCCGGCCCAATTGGCGCTCGCCCATCAATAGATAGAGTACGGCGCCGAAGTAGGGCACCCCGACGATCAGCAGCAACCAGGCGAGGGTGGTCGACGGCGGATGTCGCTGCATCAGCGCGCGCACCGCGAAGGCGGCGGTAATAGCGATGTGAGCGGCGGCGGCGAGGCTCCCGAGGTGGTCGCTGAGGGTCATCGGCAAGTGATGTCCGGCTGCAGGGCAGGTGCCAAGCATAGCCGAGGTGTGGGGCGGCGAGTCGGCGTACAGAACCGCGTTACGTGGTAACACGATAGGGCGTACCGCGATGCTATGCTCCCGCGCCGTGTGATCTGTCGATCACGTTTCATCTTCGGAGTCTGCCTGTCATGCAATTGCGTTCCTTTGCTGTATGCGCCGTCCTGGCCCTGGTTGCATCGCCTGTTGGTGCCGCACCGGCGTCGATGAACTTCACCGCTGCGTGGACCAACGTATTCGAGACGGATCTCGGGCAAGGGGGTACGGTCGCTCTGTCTGGCTTGACGGTCACGGGCGGCGCGAGCTGGGGGCTGTCGCAGACCTCTTCGCTGGGGCTGCAGGCGCGCGTGGACGTGGACAACTGGCAGTTCGACAAGCCGGCCGGATTTGGCGGGCTGACGCCGTGGCAGGCTACCAACCGTTTCTCTCTGAGCCTGCCGTATGCGACACGGCTTGAGAACGGGTGGAACATCGCGCTGACGCCCAGCATCGAGAGCAATGGTGAGGAGGGCGCTTCGTCGTCCAAAACCTTGGCCTACGGTTTTACCGGGATGGTCATGAAGGGGTTTGCGCCGGACAAGGTCATCGGCTTGGGTCTTGCGGCGTTCCGCAACATCGAGGACACGCGCTTCTTCCCGTTTTTTGTCGTGGACTGGAAGCTGGCCGAGAATTGGCGTTTGTCCAACCCGCAGCAAGTGAGCCCCTCGGGTCCTGCCGGGCTGATGCTGTCCTATCAGTTGTCGCCGCAGTGGGAACTGGGCGCCGGTGCAGCCTACCGGTCCTATCGTTTCAGGCTCGCAACTGACAATGCGGTGGCGCGCGACGGCATTGGCGAAGCCAACTACATGCCGGTCTTCGCACAGGCGACCTATCGGGGCCAAGGTGGCTGGCGTTTCGATGTGTACGGCGGCGCGATGGCCGGCGGTCGGCTGAAAGTCATGGATCGCAGCGGTGACAACGATATCGCGAAGGACGACGTTAAGACCGCTCCCGCGATGGCTGCGTCGATCACCACCCGCTTTTGACTCTTGCTCTGTCGTGTTTTGTGGCGCCTCGCGCGCCATAGCGCAAACGGCGCAAGTCGGGGCCCCGTCTTGCGCCGTTTGTTCATGCCTCACGAAAAGCGCCGCTCTGCGGCGTTCGCTCACGCCATTTCTTCGTACAGCGGCAAGGTCAGGAACTCGGTGAAGTCGATCCGGGTACTCATGTCCTCGAAGATCTGCGCCGCGCGCTCGTAGGTCGATGTGTTTTCGCCTTGTGCACTGACTGCCTTGCAGACCTTGCCCAACTCGTCCGCGGTCAAGCTGCGCACCAGTTCGGCCGTGACCTTACGGCCATCTTCCAGCACGCCCTTCGGCGAGCGAATCCACTGCCAGACTTGTGAGCGGGAGATCTCGGCCGTGGCGGCGTCTTCCATCAGATTGTGGATCGGCACACAGCCGTTGCCGGCAAGCCAGCTGCCCAGATAGTGGATGCCGACGTTGATGTTGTTGCGCAGGCCGGCCTCGGTGATCGGTGCTTCCGGCTGGAAGTTGAGCAGATCGCCTGCGGCCACGCTCACATCGTTGCGCTTCTTGTCGATCTGGTTCGGCTTGTCGCCCAGCACCGCCTTGAATTCGGCCATCGCCGCCTCGACCAGCCCCGGGTGCGCAACCCAGCCGCCGTCGTAGCCGTCGGTCGCATCCCGCCTCTTGTCGTTGATGATGCCCTGCATCGCGATGGCGTTCTTCTCCGGATCGTTCTTGATCGGAATCAGCGCTGACATGCCGCCGATGGCCGGCGCATTGCGCTGGTGGCAGGTCTTGAGCAGCAGCAGGGCATAAGCGCGCATGAACGGTGTTGTCATCGTGATCTTGCTGCGATCAGCGAGGCAGAAGTTCTTGTCGACCTTGAACTTCTTGATGCACGAGAAGATGTAGTCCCAACGGCCAGCGTTGAGGCCGGCGGAGTGCTCGCGCAGTTCGTACAGAATTTCGTCCATCTCGAACGATGCGAGGATCGTTTCGATCAGCACCGTTGCCTTGATCGTGCCGCGAGGGATGCCGATTTCGTCCTGAGCGAGGCAGAAGATGTCATTCCACAGCCGCGCCTCAAGATGAGATTCCATCTTTGGCAGGTAGAAGTACGGGCCAGCACCGCGCGCAAGCTGTTCTTTCGCGTTGTGAAACAGGAACAGACCGAAGTCGAAGATGCCGCCTGATACGCGCTGGCCGTCCACCAACACGTGCTTCTCGTCCAGGTGCCAGCCGCGCGGGCGCACCACCAGCGTCGCGACCTTATCCTTCAGCGCATAGCGCTTGCCGTTGGCATCAAAATCGATCTGGCGACGGATTGCGTCGTAGAGATTGATCTGGCCCTGGATCTGGTTTTCCCAGACCGGCGAGTTCGAATCCTCGAAGTCCGTCATGTAGCTGTCGGCGCCTGAGTTCAACGCATTGATGATCATCTTGCGCTCGACCGGGCCAGTGATCTCGACGCGACGGCGCTCGAGGGCCTTCGGAATCGGCACGATCGTCCAGTTGCCCTCGCGGATGTGCTGCGTTTCGGGCAGGAAGTCAGGGCGCTCGCCTTCGTCCAGTCGTTTGGTCCGCTCCACACGTGCAGCGAGCAGCGCTTGGCGTCGGCTTTCAAAGCTGCGGTGCAGTTTGGCGACAAACGCGAGTGCCTCCGGCGTAAGGATCGCCTCGAATGCGGGCGTCACCGGCGCATTGATCTGCATGCCTGCGGGTAGTTGAAGGGCCATGTTCGTCTCCTTTGTTTTCTGAATCTGATGTTCATTGCCGGCCAGCGCTGGCGCTGGCGACGAATTCGATCAATTCGGTCAGCGAGCGCCCCTCGGCGCTCGGCGCGATGTCGAGGTGTTCACGAGGCAGCCCTGCGCGGTTGCACCAGAAGGTGCCGAACCCGTACCAGCCCGCCCCGGCTGCGTCCCAGCCGTTCGATGAGACGAAGAGGATTTCTCGCGCGGCGCGCTTCAATGCCTGAGGGCCCAGCGCATAGGCGGTGGGCGAAGTCTTGTACGCGCCAACCGCATCCACCGACAGAACGGTGTCCAGCAACGGGGCCAGACCGGCACTCTTGATCGCGATGTCGAGCATCTGCGGTGTGCCGTTCGACAGAATGCCCAGTGTCAGTCCCGCGTCCCGCAGGGCTTTCAGCGTGGGCTTCACATCAGGGAAGGTGGCCAGGCACGCGTACTGGTTCATCACTCGCTCGCACTGCGAGGGCGTCAAACCGAGCGCGAGTCGCTCATTCGCGAAGTCCAGCGCGTTGCGGGTCACTTCCCAGAACGGCTTGTAACGACCGGCCAGCGTCCGCAGTTGCGTGTACTCGATCTGCTTCTGGCGCCAGAGCATCGACAGCTCAGCGCCGCGTCCCGGCGCCAACTGCTCGGCCAGTGCCGCGACGGAATGAACGTCGAACAGCGTGCCGTAAGCATCGAACAGAATCGCCGAGTACCGCATCTTTCCCCCCCGGAAAAAGCAGCCGCCGCCTCCCGTCCCCCCGGCGAGAGGCGGCGCTGCGCAGGTCAATGCGCAAGCTGCGACGGCAGTCTATTCGCGTTCAAACGTGTTTAGAATCGCCGCTTAAGTCAATTTATCTTTGTTGTCTGATCAAAAATGGATAAGTTCAAAGAGATTTCAGCGTTCGTTCGTTCGGCCCAACGCGGCAGCCTGAGTGCAGCAGCGGAAGCCGAGGGAGTAACGCCAGCAGTGATCAGCCGCCGTCTTGACGCGCTGGAGGCCCGCTTGGGTGTCAAACTGCTCGTTCGCACGACCCGCAGGCTCGCATTAACGTTTGAAGGTGCGGCATTCTTTGAAGATGGAATGAGATTGCTTGACGACCTCGCGAACGCTGAAGCCATGGTTAGCTTGGGGGGCGTTAAGGCGAGTGGACACATTCGACTCAGCGCTCCCGCTGGGTTTGGGCGTCGCCATGTCGCTCCATTGGCTCGAGAGTTCCTGGATGACAACCCGGACGTATCGATCAGTCTTGACTTGTCTGATCGGATCGTGGACTTGACGAATGAAGGAATCGATGTCGCCATTCGGCTTGGCGAATTACGTGACTCCAGTCTTGTCTCGATCCGACTGGGCGAGAATAGGCGAGTTGTTGTCGCGAGCCCAGACTACCTAAAAAGACGTGGCACACCATTGGCGCCCGACGATCTTGTCACGCACAACTGTTTGGCACTTTCGCAGCAGAAAGGGTGGGTGTTCTGCGATGGGGACGACAACCTCGGCGTTCGCGTTCTGCGCGTTACTGGTAGCTTTGAGTGTAATGACGGTGCCGTGTTGCGTGATTGGGCGCTTGCGGGGGCTGGTCTTGCGTGGCGATCCACGTGGGAGGTCGGCGAGGACCTTCGGGCTGGGCGGCTTGTCTCCGTTCTCGACGATTTCGCTGCTCCACCGATCGGAATTCACGCGGTGTTCCCCCAGCGGCGGCAGGTTGCGCTGAGAGTGCGGCTATTAATTGACCGTTTCAAACACCACTTCGGGCAGCCGGGCTATTGGTTGCCAGCGCAGTAAAGCAGCTTGTCCGCTTGTCCGATGGTCTTGCCCGTTCGTCGTTAAGGTCCTTCGCTCGGCGGCGGACACTGACTACAGTGCAAACGTGTAAAAGGAGGTTCTGGTGGGTCAAAAGGGATTTACCGCCATCGAATTGCTGTTCGTCGTCGCGATCACGGGCATCTTGCTTGCAATCGCGGTGCCATCGTTTTCGGATCTGATTGCTCGTCAGCGTATCGCGGGTGCTGCCAGCGATCTGTCTTCCGACCTAATGTTGGCACGCATGGAGGCCTCGCGACGTGGCGGACGCGTAAGCGTCTGCGCCAGTACCGATGGCGCGACCTGCGGTGCGGCGTCGGCGTGGTCAACTGGGTGGCTCGTGTTTGTTGATACCGACGGTGACGGTGCGCATGCCGTGGCGGAACCAATCATCAAGGCGAGAGCAGTCGAGACCTCCTCTCTGCAGATCAGTGAGGCTGCAGCAAGTGCGTCGGTCTCGTTTCAAGGCACTGGTCGTTTGAACGCGGCGCGTACTTGGACCGTCTGCGTTGCGGGGCAAACCGGGCGTGTGCTTAATGCACGCCTTACCGGCGCCGTCACAGGATATCGAACAGCGGCGGTGTGTCCATGACGAAGGCAATGATTCATTCATCTCGCGGTCAGAGCGGTGTGAGCTTGGTCGAGGTCTTGGTGGCCATGGTGATCGTGGCCGTCGGACTGCTTGGCGTATCGGGAATGTTCTTGCTCAGCACCAGAGGTGCAACCGATGCTGCAGCACGATCAGTTGCCGCGCAAGCCGCGTACGAGATTACGGACAAGATTCGCGGCAACCGGCAGGCTCTCGCCACTTACCTTACGCCAACCTGGGGTGCGTCGACTGTAATTCCTACTGCAGCGGCGCCTGCCGTCGATTGCTTTACGGTCGTTTGCACGCGCCCACAACAGGCTTTGTTCGACATGATTGTTTGGGCGCGCTCACTTACCAATGCTTCGTTGGGGGGTATCGTTCAGGCGCGTGCGTCGCGTTTGCCCCAGGCCCAGGCACTGATCTGCCAGGATTTAACACCGGATGACGGAACACCCGCCGCACCGGCTTGCACTGCGGGCGCGACTGATCCGCTTGTGGTTAAAGTCTGGTGGTCGGAGCGTGCAATGAATGCAACTGAGGGGGCGGGGGCTGCGAGCCTCCAACGGCGTTACGTGCTGAGTTTCGTGCCATGACCACAATTTTCCGTACTTCACCTTGCGTGCCACAGGCTGGCGTTTCGCTGATTGAACTGATGGTGTCGATGGTCATCGGAATGTTGGTTGTGTTGGCGGCGACCCAGCTTTTCAGCGGCAATATAAACGCATCTCGTGCCACGCAATCAATCGTCCAGATTCAAGATGGCGCACGGATCGGGTTTGATACGCTTACTCGTCACGTTCGCATGGCGGGCTATCATCCCGTTGCATCGCTAACCAATTTCAATAGTGGCAACGTTGCGTGTGCAAATCAGGTTGTTCAGGCGATCTGTGGTATCAATGACCAAGGGGCGCCCACGCCGAATCTTTCAGACGAAGTACGTGTACGTTTTTGGGGTACCGATGGAACTGTCGTTGGCACCGCAGACAGCGCGACTGTTGACTGTGAAGGATTGGTGGTTTCGTCGACTCAAATTGTCGAAGAGCGATTCCATATCGTTAATCTGCCGACGAATCCTGGAGATGCGACCACCAATACCCCAACGCTTGTGTGTGACGTTGTGCGAGGCGCTGGCAATATCGCGCTTGGGGGGCCCGTTGCCGCTCAGGTGCCATTGGTCTATGGCGTAGACACCATGCAAGTTCTGTACGGGGAAGATTCTGACGGCAACGGCAACCCCGACATTTGGCGCAACGCGACAGCAGCCAATATGGCGAACGTCGTAGGTGTTCAGATTGCAATGGTTTTGCGTGGAGAGGGCCGAAACAATCCGTCAATGCCCTACACGTACCGATTGTTTGGGGAGACCTACGGTGGTGCGGCGGTTGGTGATCCGGGTGCAAACTTTCTGGATCCGAACGATCAGCGCGCTCGCCGCGTTGTCTCATTTTCGGTGAATCTGCGCAATCGGGTCAGGACGCAACCATGAAACGTACCAGTATCCTTCGCCAGAAGGGGGCGACTCTGATTGTCAGCTTGCTCCTTCTATTGATCGTTACGATCATGGGGCTAGCGACAATGCGATCTTCAACGATGGAAGAGCGCATGGCCCGCTATACAAGGGAGCAGGCCGTAGCATTTCAAGCCGCAGAAGCGGCGCTGCTCGATGCGGAAATTGATCTCTCTCCTTCCGGTACTCGTGTTCCGCCGGTTCAGGGAATCGCCGGATTTGCGGCGGATTGCAATGCGGGCACGCCCGCGTGGGCGGGTTTGTGTCTCCAGGCGGCTGCAGGCTTGCCTACTTGGCTCGCGCGGATGGATGTCGCAGGTGCAACGGTGAACTACGGCACCTTCAGCGGAAGTCCTGCGCTTTCCATGGTAGCCGGCAGTGCGTCGTCTGTAGCCCGCCAGCCTCGCTACATCGTTGAGGGCATTAACACCCCAATTCCTGGAATTGACTCAATTGCGGTTGGCAAGACCAAGCCGAGGTACCGTGTGACTGCGGTGGGTTTCGGCCCGCGCGCTGACGTTCAGGTTTGGCTTCAGGCAACTTATCGGCCAGGCTACTAGCCATCTGGAGATATCTTATGACTCAAACCACTCCATTCCGCAGAGCCTTCTGCGGCGTATTGGCTGGGACGTTTCTGTTTGCGCCCGTTCATGCATCCGCTGCAGCGTTGAACTTGTCACAAACCCCGATGTTTCTGCAGTCTCCGCAGAAGCCTAACCTAATTGTCACGCTGGATGACTCGGGGAGTATGACGTGGGCGTACGTTCCGGATTCGTTCGGCTCAGACATGAAGACGGATACCGGCCCGGGTACTTATAGTCCAAAGCGGATCTTTAGCTCCGACTATAACGCAATGTATTACAACCCAGCGACAACCTACGCGCCGCCGCTAAAAGCTGATAACAGTGAGTATTCGACCTCGTTCACGGCGGCTTGGAAGAACGGCTTTGATACGTCGCAAGGGGCGATTAACCTGAAGTCGGCTTACCGCCCGACGAAGGACTTTAATCCCAATGGCAGTAGTCAGAGTTATGCCAATCATCCAAATGATTTGGCTGCAATTGGGGCGACGTCAAGACAATCGAATGCCAAGGCTTATTACTACACGCTTGATACGACGAACGCGTCGTGCGTTTCGCCTTATACAGCAGATGCCTGTTATGACCTGCATTTAGTGGAAAATGATTCGGCTGACTTGCAGCAGAATTTTGCAAACTGGTATTCGTTTTATCGAATCCGCAACCTTGCTGTCGTCTCCGCTGCGACGCGTGCTTTCTCGAAGGTCGATCCGGAAATGCGAATTGCGTGGCAGTCGCTGAATAGCTGCAATTCGTTCAATGATTCATGTAAAGGGTGGTCGGGAATAGCTTACAGGAACAAGATTCGTCGGTTTGAGTCGAATAAGACGGATTTCTATAGCTGGCTATCCCGGCTCCCTGCGGCCAATAGCACGCCGTTGAGATCAGCAATGCAGCGAGCGGGGAAGTACGTCATGAACTCGGGCTTGGGGATTGGCGACGTTTACGCCTATGACCCCAATGTTGCGGGCAAGGAGTTCCCCAAGTACACATGTCGTGCGTCGTACGCGATCTTGATGACGGATGGCATGTGGAACAGCGATACCCCAAGTGCGTGCAGCGGACTTTCTGGGTGCTCGAGCGACAATATTGATGGCACGAGCTATAGCCTTCCCGATGGTGTGGTCTATACGCCAGTGGCGCCCTATATTGATGGTACTGCGACGCCCAACACTCTGGCGGATCTGACGTTCGGCTATTGGTCGCGTGATCTGCGACCCGACCTCGGCAACAATGTCCCGAAGCGGCACTCGGATCCAGCCAAAGTGGCTCCGGATACGACATGGTCCGCCACGGACTATTGGGATGCTCAGAAGGACCCCGCGAATTGGCAGCACTTGACGACCTACGCGATCGGTCTTGGATTGGCCAAGGGGCTGCCGCTTGCTACGCCGTCATTAACATGGGATTCGAGAGTTGGGACATTTGGTGGTAGCTATCCGGCGATTAAGAGCGGTGCAACAAAATGGCCGGTCGTTACTGCGACCACTGATAACGAAGCGAAGATCGCCGATCTTTGGCATGCGGCGATAAACGGGCGAGGCAGATTTTACGCAGCTGAGTCCCCTGCTGACGTTATAAATGCGTTCACAGATATTTTTAATGATATCAGTACGGGGATTGCGGCCGCTGGGGCTGCCGCGTCGAGTTCGCAGTCATACTCGGCAGGGTCTGCAACTTATATTAGCGTTTATCACCCTGCCTCTTCCCCGAAGGCGAGCGATGCATCACTCCGGCCGTGGGTAGCAACCCTGGCAACGGGCGATGCGCAAAAATGGTGGGGAGATCTGGAAAAATTTCCGTTTGAAATGGCGACGAGCGATAGTCTGGTTTCGATAGGCGCCCGACCGGTTTGGTCTGCTGCCGCGCAATTCGCGCATGACGCTAGCGTCGTTGCATCGCCGGCAAAGTATGTGGATGCGCGTACGATCCTTAGCTACAACCCATCCAATGCGATTGGGGCGAGAGCCGTATCGTTCAGGTGGGGGAACTTGTCGGCCTCGCAGCAATCCTTGATCACGGGCGCAGCTTCTGTTCGGACAGGCCAGGATCGACTGAATTGGTTGCGTGGAGACGCGACGCATGAGGGGGCGTACGATCCTGTTACGACCAAGGGTGGGCTGCGTGCGAGGCCAGTAACTAAGCTCGGTGATATCGTCTATTCGTCGCCGGTATACGTTGGCGCTCCGAGCGATAACATCGGCGAGGCGAGCTATGCCGCGTTCCGTTCGGCGCAGTATTCTCGTGCCAAGATGATTTATGTCGGTGGAAATGACGGCATGCTCCACGGCTTTCGTGATGAAGACGGCGTTGAGACGTTGGCCTACGTTCCATCTGCGGTATACGAGAATCTTCGAATGCTGACGGAGAATTCGGCGCCGCATCACGCATTTGTGGATGGCCATTTGAAGGTTGGCGATGCAGAGTTCAGTGATGGTTGGCATTCAGTTTTGATAGGTGGACTCCGCGCGGGGGGGAAGGGCTACTTTGCATTGGACGTCACGAACCCCAGTTTCTCTGAGGGGGCGCCGAGGTCAACAGTGCTGTGGGAGTTCACGGCCGCGGATGATGCCGGGAACAACCTAGGTTATTCGTATGGACGGCCAGTCATTGCAAAGCTGCAGAACGGGAAGTGGGCGGCGATCTTTGGAAATGGCTATAACAGCACGAGCGGGAAAGCTGGTCTGTATATTGCGTACATAGAGGAAGGAAAGGCTGGTTGGTCGTCTGGTTCGAACTTCAAATTTGTCGATACAGGGGCTCCTGTTGGAGCCTCTCCCAATGGTTTGTCGACACCGACCGTCGTCGACTTGGATGGGGATGGAAAGGTTGATGCTGCCTATGCTGGTGATCTCTATGGAAACGTCTGGAAGTTCGATCTGACGTCGTTCTCAATGGGGTCAAGCCCGGCTACGAAAAAGATATTCTCCGCGGTTGATGCTGGCGGCCACGCGCAGCCAATTACAGTTGGACCTGAAGCAATGCTCCACCCGAAGGGCGGCGTGTTGGTGTTGGTCGGAACCGGTAAGGCGATTGAGGATACCGATGTTGCCGATCTCAGTGTGCAGTCGTTCTATGGCATTTGGGATTCCGCTTCTCCTACTCCTGTGACCCGCGCGAAGATGCTTCAGCATGTATTTGAACCGAGTGTAATGCGAAGCACTGTAAACGGGACAACCGGTGCTGTTTATGATTACGAGCTCCGCACTGTTGACACGGCGACCCCGAGTTGGTGGGATCCGGTAACGAACCCTACCGGGCAGCTTGGTTGGTACGTTGACTTGATGGAAGCAAAACCACCCGCGACGGCCCTGACGGCATATGGCGAGCGTGTAATTGAGGATCCACAGATTGACGGAGGGCGGATCATGTTCGTCTCTGCAACGCCGACAAATGATCCGTGCAACGGCGGCGGCGAGGGTTGGATCAATGTGATGGATGCAGTCACTGGCGCGCGCTTGGTCGTGCCGCCGTTCGATCTGAATCACGATGGGCAGTTTGGCGATCCGGATAGAATCGATCCGGGCAAGTCGCCGACAAGCAAGAGGGTTTCTCCGGTTGGAGGGTTGCCGACGTTCCTGGGGCCGCCGCCGCCTTGTGTCGGGCCAGCTTGCGCGGCGTCAACACAGAGGTGCGCTCTGGAGATCAAGCGGAGTGACGGAACCGTAGAAATGGTTCCAACCTCGTGTTCGGCGTCGACTGGGCGCTTGAACTGGCGTGACCTCTCGCGATGATGGGGGCTTTGAAATTGAGATCGATATCGGAGGGGTTTACTCTAGTTGAGCTGCTGATAGTCGTTGCAGTGATTGCATTGCTTACAGCAATCGCGGTTCCTTCGTATAGCAGCTACATAGAACGCGGGCGGCGGGCGGAGGGCCGGGCGGCGCTTGAGCAGGCCGCTCAAATGTTGGAGCGGCTCTACACACGCACCAACAGCTATTCGGTCACGCTAGCGGATGCTGGGATTCCTGCAACCTCGAGTAGTGGGCGCTACACGATCTCAGTCGCAGCGATGGCCGCTGATGTGATTGCAACATCGTATGTAATCACTGCCACGCCTAGCGGTTGGACGGATCCGCACTGTGGAAGCTTGACGTTGAACAGTGTTGGACAACGCGGCCGAACGGGTACTTCGCCGGTAACAGAGTGTTGGCAACGATAGACGAAAATCCGGACCTGATTCTTGGCCCGTTTTCACGGGCCATTTTTCTTTCGCTGACACTTCATTTGACGGTAGCGTGTGTTGTCGAATGGCTAGGTCTGCACCGGACTGATCGGGCAGGTGTTCGTAGTGAGTTAGAATACCCTACCCTGCGGGTCGCCCTTCTAAAGAGACGTGCGGATGCCGATCCCGAGCGGCCTCTTCGCACGGAGCTTGTTACCGGGCCGAGTCAGACGCAATTGCCGGTGAGACCTCGCGTGGCAACCCACTTTCCTCGACTTGCACTCAAAGAGCTTCCCTCGTTTGCTGAGCCGGGGGCCGTCAAATCGCTGTCTGACCAGGATCTCAAAATTGCATCTACCTACACAGCGGGCGAGATGACTCCCGAAGGGACTTTTGGGTACAACGTGAGGGAGGCGGCATTCGATGAGCTGAATGGACGGTCGCTGCACCTTCCGAATGGAGGGGAATGGTTCGAGTCGCTGACGCTGTCCCGTCGTCCCTACGCAATCGTGGATCTTGATCTGTCGCACAGGGAGTTCCCGGCGCGGTCACGGCAGGTCGAGTTCTTGGTGGTCGTAATGATCGGCAAAGACGGTCGTGTGGTTGACGTCCAGAGTTTCGGGGAAGACTTGGAGTACGAGATGCCGGTCGTCGACGAACTTTCAAAGGTGCTGTTCTCACCCGGAGAAATCAATGGCGCGGCCGTTAATTCTATGCTGCTACTTTCCTTTTCCTTTGACGCCCGGGCGAACTAAGGCCTGTTCCGGATACTAGACATGTCTGCACGCCCATGAACTCTTCGTAATGTCATGGATTGACAACTGCTAAACGGCGCGCAGTGAGGACAAATCGCGTGTCTTCCTCCCGGAGGGCCGACGCAGTGGTGATGAATCGCCTCGCCTTCCCTAGACAGTTTCTTATTCTTGAAGTGCTGCCGCTTGACCTCGACGGGAGACCAGCGCTCGAAGTGACTATGCCTCCGTTTAGGGCTGTAGAACAGTTCTATGTGATCGAAGACATATCGCCGTACCTCGTCACGGGTGGTGTAAGTCGAATGACTCAACGGCAGTAGCTGGGCTGAATGGCTTAACGAGAATTACATAGAGTCCCTCGCCGAGCCCCGACAAGTCATCACCGCTCGGTGCAACGACTATAAGTAGGTGAGTCTGCGCAGTTCATTTTACGACATCCCGCTCGCCGTCTTTGCCGGGGAACACAGCCGCAACGCAAGCGCTTCTGGGACAAATGTCACCCCAGCAGCCATTTCACCTATCAAGCTAGCCTAGAACCTTTCTCCAAACCGCTGGTACAGAAAGCGGGAGCAGGTCGGACCGTGACCGCCTGATTTGAAACAGATAGGTTCCGCGAAAACAAGGGCGATTCATACATCAACAAGCATAAAACTGTCTACGGTAGTCGGGGCGATTCAGGCGTTGTCGATCAACGGGTTCAGAAACCCCTGGCTGGAGAGGAAACTGATGTAGGCCACCGCGCCCTAACCGAAGGTCAGCAGGAACAGGAGGCTCGTGACGACCAGCGACAGTATGGCGAGCTCGCCGAGCGCTTGCTGGTGGAACATCACGGCGCGGTGGCGTTGCTGACGCGATGCGAAGAGCAGGGGCTTGTCGAACTCCGGCGCAGCGATACCGACCGGCGGACGGTCGAAATCCACCTCACCGCCACCGGCGCCCACCACTTCGAACACCTGGCGGCCATGCATGAGGCGGAACAGCGGTCTCTGCAAAACACGTTCCGGGTCGCGCGCATTACCGCATTCAACGACGATGCGTGAAGCATGCGAAGATAGTTAACTATTTCCGATGTAGCTGAAGGGTGTTGTGGGAAATCGAGGGGACGTCTCTGTGCGCACTTCCATACTCAGTCGCCTAAGCCTTGGGCCGATTTGGCGGCTCGCTCATGAGTCGATAGATGTCGATACTCCGACCGGAATTCGGACGGACTGCGTCACACGCCCGGACGAAGCTAAGCCGCAAGAGCGAGACCGGGCGAGTGAGATATCGCTGCGCGCGGATTTGGCGAGCAACCGTGAAGCGCTGCCTGTGCAGCAGTGGGGCTGGGGCGATTTGAACCGTTTGGTCGCGGAATGCAGCCGGTGTGGTTTGGCTTCGCACCGCACTCAGGCCGTCCTTGGCGTTGGCGATCAGCAGGCAGATTGGCTGTTCGTTGGCGAAGGTCCTGGCGCGGAGGAGGATCTTCGCGGCGAGCCCTTTGTGGGGCAGGCTGGCAAGTTGCTGGATGCGATGCTCGCCAGTTTGGGGATTGCGCGGGGGAATCGCGTTTATATTGCCAATGCCGTGAAGTGCCGGCCGCCTAACAACCGTACGCCGGAGCCAGACGAAATCGAGGCCTGCTTCCCGTATCTGCAACGCCAGATCGAGTTGATTCAGCCGCGCGTGATCGTGGCTTTGGGTCGGCCCGCAGCACAAGCTTTGCTGAAGCAAGAGGTCCGGATAGGCGCGGCGCGCGGACAGGTGTTCCGATTCGGCGAAACGCCTGTGGTGGTGACCTACCATCCGGCGTATCTGCTTCGCAATCCGGCGGACAAGGGTAAGGCGTGGGCGGATCTGTGTTTTGCGAAGAAGACGCTTGAATCGTCGCCGCCTAAGGCCGTCGTTGCGGGTTAAGTCAGGCCGGCCACGGTTCCGGACTTTGCCGCAGGCTACTGGCGTTCAGTGTCGGCAGTCGTCAAGCTGGCTGACCGAGTCCCGCTCGCGCTGATTGGCTTCGTGCCGGAGCTTGACGAGGAATATGGTGCCAGCGACGAAGGCACCGAACATGACGATCACGGCGTGAACCGAGAGGCCACCCCAGATCAGCAGGGCATAGAGCCCGGTCATGGCGAGGATGCTCAGGTTCTCGTTGAAGTTCTGTACTGCGATTGAGTGCCCCGCGCCCATGAGGATGTGGCCGCGGTGCTGCAGTAAGGCGTTCATCGGCACCACGAAGAAGCCTGCGAGTGCGCCGATGATGACCATCAGGAACATCGCGAGCCGGATGTCGTGGACGAAGATCATGATGTTTACGATCAGGCCCATCGCAATGCCAACAGGCAGTACGCTGATCGAGCGGCGCATCGAGATGAGCCGCGCCGCCAAGATGGATCCCACGGCCACGCCGAGCGCGAAGACGCCTTGAATCATCGACGCCTTCGACAGGCTCAAGTTGAGATTCTCTTCTCCCCATTTGATCACGATGAATTGCAGCGTCGCGCCGGCCCCCCAAAACAGGGTTGTTACCGCGAGCGTGATCTGCCCGAGACGATCGCGCCACAGCAACTGGCTACAGTGAACGAACTCATGAAACAGGTAGAGGGGGCCGCTTCGTATTGGCTTGTGATCGACGCCGGTGTCGGGGATACGCAAATTGATGATGGCGGCAATGGCGTAGAGAACGCCAATGATTGATATCGCCAGCTCGCCACGGGTATCGATGCCGGTGTTGATTCCGGGAAAGTCGAACGCCAGCATCCGATTAACGAAACTCGGCTCAATCAGCATGCCGCCGACCAGCGTGCCGATGACGATCGCGCCGACGGTTAGCCCTTCGATCCATCCGTTGGCAACGACCAAAAGTCGCGCGGGGAGCAGTTCCGTCAGGATGCCGTACTTGGCCGGCGAGTAAGCGGCCGCTCCAAGCCCCACAACGGCGTAGGCAAGCAGGGGGTGAACACCGAAGAACATCATGCCGCAGCCAAGCACCTTGATGCCGTTGCTGATCAGCATGACGCGCCATTTCGGCATCGAGTCCGCAAAGGCGCCGACAAACGCTGCCAGAACGACATAGGAAACTGTGAAGAAAAGCTTCAGCAGCGGCTCGTAGGCCGCCGGTGCCTGCATATCCCGCAGGATCGCGATTGCCGCGATGAGCAAAGCACTGTCGCCAAGCGCAGAAAAGAACTGCGCGGCCATGATGATGTAGAAGCCTGGGGTCATCCTGATACGTTTCGCGTGGCCCCGGAGGGACGCGGCTTTATATCACGAACACGTGAAGCGGCCGAATCGCGGCAGTCGGGCTGGCTGCGTCGCTGGCGGCCCCGCCTGATTTGTGATGCAATCGTGCGCTGCAAAAACCCTTGTTTGACGGGCGTTTCGGCGGCGTGCCATGTAGTGCAGAACCCTGCCTGCATATCGGAACCCGCTGCCCGTCAGGAGCATTCACCATGGCAACCATGGCCGACCGCCGGTTACAGGTATTCCTGGCCGTCGCGAAACATCGTTCATTCACGCGCGCGGCTGAAGCGCTTTACATGACTCAGCCGGCCGTCACCTTCCAGATCAAGCAGCTGGAAGAACATTTCAATACCCGTTTGCTCGACCGCGGCTACGGCAAGGTCACACTGACGCCCGCTGGCGAGATCGTGCTGGACTACGCCGAACGCATCCTTGGCATGAGCGCCGAGATGGAGGACCAGGTAGCGGGCCTGACGCAGGAACCCAATGGTGTGGTGTCGGTTGGTTTGTCGCCGACGATCGCCTCCTACTGGCTCCCGTCGCTGCTCGACGGTTTCAAGCGTCAGTACCCCAAGGTCGTGCCGCGTGTTTTCGTTGGCAACTCGGAGTGGGTTGAACGGCGCGTGGCCGACAAGGAACTGGATGTTGGCCTCGTCGAGCTCGAATCTTCCGACGCGGGAATTGAATGCCGCGAAGTGGGGCGCGATGAGTTGTTCGCGATCGTGCCGCCGGGCCATGTGCTGGCGCGCCATGTTCGCGTTCGTGCGGACGACCTGGTCGGGCTGCCGTTCATCGATCGCGATCCGGGGGCGGCGATCCGGGAAGCGGCAGAGCGCTTCTTCCGTGAAGCGGGTTTCCCGCCGGAGAACCTGGATGTGACCGCCGAGCTCTCCAGCCTTTCCACGATCAAGCATCTCGTGCAGCAAGGTGTCGGTTTTGCGATCGCAGCCCGTGCGTCGATCGAGAAGGACATCCAGAGCGGCCGTCTGGTGGCACTGCCGCTGGAGCCGCATCTGTACGAAACGCTGTCGGTGCTGTTGCCGAAGGATAAGTTCCGCTCACGCGTCGTCACAATTTTCGCCGACTTCGCGACCGAGCATCTCAAGTCGCGGGGGATCAACCGCGATGCCTAGGCCGATTCGGGCAACGATCGATCTGCCTGCTTTCCGTCACAACTACCTGCGGGCGAAATCGCTCGCGCCGGCTGCCAAAGCGTGGACCGTGATCAAGGCGAACGCCTACGGCCATGGCCTCGTGCGTTGTGCGCAGGCGGTTGCCGACGTGGCGGACGGCTATGCGATGCTGGATTTCGCCGAGGCCGCCACGCTGCGTGAAGCCGGCTTCAAGCAGCCGCTGCTGATGCTGGAAGGTGCGTTCGATAGCGCGGATACCCGCATGGCCGGCGCGCTGGGCTTGAGCCTCGCGGTTCATGACGCGTCGCAGATCCGGATGCTCGAAACCGAAACGCTGGCGCAGCCGGTTGATGTCTTCCTCAAACTCAACACCGGAATGAACCGGCTCGGCTTTGCGCCGGAGCAGGCCGGTGTGCTCAGCGCGCGTCTCAAGGCCCTACGCAACGTGGCCAGCGTGACCTTGATGACGCACTTTGCGCGCGCCGACGACGACACTGGTATCGCCGTGCAACTCGCGCGCTTTGACGCCGCAGCGGCCGGGCTCGGTTTGCCGCACAGCATCGCCAACTCGGCGGCCTTGCTGCGCTTTCCCGAGGCGGCGCGCGACGGCGTGCGACCCGGCATCATGCTGTACGGCGGCTCGCCGATGCCGGATCTGAAGTCCGCTGCGTCGCTAGATCTGCGCCCCGCGATGCATCTCGAATCGCGCGTGATTGCCGTACAACAGATCGCGGCGGGTGAGGCGGTTGGTTACGGTGCGCGTTTCGTCGCCGACAAGCCGACCCGTGTTGGCATCGTCGCCTGCGGTTACGCCGATGGTTATCCGCGCCATGCGCTGACCGGCACACCGATTCTCATCGATGGGCGGCGCACGCGAACCCTCGGGCGGGTGTCGATGGACATGCTGGCCTGCGACCTGACCGATCTGCCGAGCGCATCGGTCGGCAGCGAAGTGGTGCTGTGGGGCCGCGACCTGCCGGCTGACGAGGTGGCTGCTGCTGCCGGCACGATCAGCTACGAGTTGTTCTGTGCACTCGCCAATCGCGTGCCAGTCAGCGTCATCGGCGCGGCTTGATGGCGAAGGTCAAAACGGTTTACCAGTGCACCGAATGCGGTGCGCAGGCGGCGCGCTGGCAGGGGCAGTGCCCCGGCTGCTCGCAATGGAACACTCTGGTTGAATCGATTGCCGCGCCGGCTGGCGGGGCGGCCAGTCGCTTCAGTGCCTTGGCGGGCGAAGTCAGCCAGATCAAGAAGCTGGCGGATTTCACGCCACAGGAACACTCACGTTTCGCGACCGGCATTGAGGAATTCGACCGCGTGCTGGGTGGTGGCCTGGTCGCTGGTGGCGTCGTGCTTATTGGCGGTGACCCGGGTATTGGCAAGTCAACGCTGCTGCTTCAGGCGCTCGCGACGCTGTCGCTGCATTGCAAGGCGGTGTATGTCAGCGGCGAGGAATCCGGCGAACAGGTCGCGCTGCGTGCGCAGCGCCTGCAACTGGATGCCGCGGCGCTTGAAATGCTGCCGGAGATCAACCTTGAGCGCATCCTCGATACGCTGAAGGCGCAGAAGCCGCGGCTCGCGGTGATCGATTCGATCCAGACGCTGTATTCCGAGGTGCTGCAGTCCGCCCCCGGTTCGGTGGCGCAGGTGCGCGAATGTGCCGCGCAGCTCACCCGCTTCGCGAAGCAGAGTGGGTGCGCGCTGGTGCTGGTCGGCCATGTCACCAAGGACGGTTCGCTGGCCGGCCCGCGCGTGCTGGAACACATCGTGGACGCAGTGCTGTACTTCGAGGGGGATACCCAGTCGAGCTTCCGCCTGGTGCGGGCGTTCAAGAACCGCTTTGGCGCGGTCAATGAGCTGGGTGTGTTCGCGATGACCGACAAGGGCCTGCGCGGTGTCAGCAATCCGTCCGCGATCTTCCTGTCGCAGCATGAGCAGGATGTCTCCGGTGCCTGCGTGCTGGTGACGCAGGAGGGTACGCGCCCGCTGCTGGTCGAAGTGCAAGCCCTGGTCGACCCCGCCCATGCGCCAAGCCCGCGCCGGCTCAGTGTTGGCCTGGAGCAGAACCGTCTGGCGATGTTGCTCGCGGTGCTGCATCGGCATGCGGGCCTGATGTGCGCCGACCAGGACGTGTTCGTCAACGCCGTGGGCGGTGTGCGGATCGGTGAGCCGGCGGCGGACTTGGCGGTGTGCCTTGCGATCGTCTCGTCGCTGCGCAACAAACCGCTGCGGCGCGATCTGGCGATGTTCGGCGAGGTCGGCCTAGCGGGTGAGATCCGCCCCGCGCCACGCGGGCAGGAGCGATTGCGCGAGGCGGCCAAGCTGGGCTTCCGGGTCGCCCTGGTCCCCAAGGCCAATTTGCCGAAACAGGCGATTCCCGGCATCGAGGTGATTGGCGTGGATCGCATCGAGGATGCATTGACCAAGGCGCGTGAACTCGAGGCCTGAGTCGAAGCCTGAGGTCCGCACCTGCCGCCAATTTGATCTGGCCGGTGTCCTGAGCACCGTCCTCCAACTAAAATCCAATATTTCCCCCTTCGGCTTCGCGCCGGCAAAAACCGAAAACAAGGAGTTCCCATGCGCAAGACCTACGTCATCGGCAACTGGAAGATGAATGGCAACAAGGCCGCCAACAAGGCGCTGCTGGATGGCCTCAAGGCGGGCGTGCCTGCCGCCAAGGCGGGTGTGGCCATCGCTGTGTGCCCGCCGTTCGCTTACCTGGAATCGGTGATCGCCGAAACCGCAGGTTCCGTGATCGGGGTCGGCGCGCAGGACGTGTCGGAATACGACAAGGGCGCCTACACCGGTGAAGTCTCGGTGTCGATGCTCAAGGATGTCGGCGTGACCTACGCCGTGATCGGCCACTCCGAGCGCCGTGCGCTGTTCGGCGAGACCGACGAATGGGTTGGCAAGAAGACCGCCGCTGCGCTGGCTGGTGGCCTGGTGCCGGTGGTCTGCGTCGGTGAAACCGAAGCCGAGCGCGTCGGTAACCAGACCGAAGCCGTGCTCGCCAAGCAACTGGACGCGATCCTGGCTGCCGTGCCGAACGCGGCTCCGGGGGCGATCGTGATCGCCTACGAACCCGTCTGGGCAATCGGCACTGGCAAGACCGCCACGCCGGAAATGGCGCAGGAAACCCACGCCTTCATCCGCAACTACATCAAGAAGGCCGGTGACGCCTTCGCCGCTGAAACCGCGATCCTGTACGGTGGCAGCGTCAAGGCCAGCAACGCGCTGGGCCTGTTCGCGATGCCGGACATCGACGGCGGCCTCGTCGGCGGTGCATCGCTGATCGTTGAAGAGTTTGTCGGCGTCTACAACGGCGCTGCGGAAGCCTTCGCCAAGCGCTAAGCTCAGCGGCTGGCAGTAAAACAAACGGGGCGCCCCTCATCGTGATGGGTGCCCCGTTTTGTTTGGTACCGCTTGGCGTCAGGTGCCGGCGGACAGCCGCTCTGCGTTGGCGAGCATGCGGCTCATCAGATCTCGGAGCTGCGTCACTTCATCGGCGCTGAAGCCCTCGAAGTGCGCGTTGAGTACGCGGGCGGCGTATTCCGGCAGTTTCTGATTCACGTCGGCGCCGGTTTCGGTCAGATGCAGATAGGCGGCGCGGCGGTCGTGATCGCTGCGGGCGCGGCGAATCAGGCCTTTTTCCTCCAGCCGGTCGAGCATGCGCGTCATCGATCCGGTGTCGTAATGCACCCGGCGGCATAGCGCGGCGGCGGTCACGCCCGGCGTTTCGGCAACCTGCACGAGCACCGCCCACTGTGCGCTGGTGATACCCAGCGGTGCGAGCTCACGATCCATCACCGCCATCATGCGCGCCCGCAACGCGTTGATCATGAAGCCGAAGCTGTCCTGCACCTTGTATGTCTCCGCGGTGAAAATCGGGGCATCGTTCGCCATCGTTTCAGCCTTTCTGTTTCTGTGTGTGGGGATTCTGAGCCCGCTCGTAGAGCGGCATGACTTCCGGAAGGTGGCGCTCGATCTCCCGGATTCTGTCCTTGCCGGCCGGATGCGTCGAGAGCCAGGCGAAACCGCCTCCGCCTCCAGCCTTCGACATCTTCTGCCAAAGCGATATACCGGCGCGCGGGTCGTAACCGGCACGGGCCGCGAGGTCGAGGCCGACGACATCGGCATCGCTCTCGTCTTCGCGCGAGAACTTCAGCGTTAGCAGGTTGCCGCCGATGCTGAACGCGTCTGCATACCGCCCCTGGCCTACGAACTGGCCAAGCAGACCGACGCCGAGTTGTGTGAGCTGCGTCTTTGCGATGCGCTCCCGCGCGTGTTCGCGCAGCGCATGGGCGATCTCATGGCCCATCACGATTGCGATCTCGTCGTCGCTGAGCTTCAGACCGTCAATCAGCCCGGTGTAGAAGGCGATCTTGCCACCCGGCATGCAGAAGGCGTTGGCTTCGCGCGAGGCGATCAGGTTCACCTCCCAGCGCCACGCGTTCGCTCGCGGGTTGAAACGCGCGGAGAAGGGGACGATCCGGTCGGCAATCCCGCGCAGGCGCTTGAGCGCTGGGTCTCCCGCGGGCGCAAGGGCACGCTTGTCCGCCGCGGCGCGCAGCATCTGGTGGTATTGCTGGCCGGCTGACTGCTCAAGTTGCTCCGCCGGAACCAGCTTGCGCAGGCGCGATGCTTCGTCGACCTGTACGCCATCGGCACGCACGCCGGGCGATGCGAGCGGAAGAAGGACGACACAGGTGAGGGCGAGGCGGCGAAGCATTCTGCAGTAACAGTCAGGGCAGTCAGCAAGTCCCGCGGATCATACCCGCGTGTTCCGCGCTCTACTACCCTGGCGCCATGCCCAGTCTGGGTGCGTTTGCGCCGCGCCGCCCCTTGAACCTTACTTGCGGTGCTTGTTGTGGTGGGCGCCGGCCTTCGCGCCGCCCGACTTCGATGCCCGGCTGCCTTTGGCTGTGTGGTGGCTCGCAGAGCCACCCCGCGGCGGTTTGCCAAGGCGCGGTGCCGGCGCGGGCGCTTGGGATGCGAAGCTGAGTTTCGGGGCGAGTACCGGGGCGCTTTCGGCCATTGCGACCGCGTCGCCAGAAGGCACCAGCAGCGTGTAGCCGGGGCCGGGGCGCATACGCGGGGCGAGACCGTTAACCTCACGCAGTTTGGTGACGCTGATGCCGAAACGTGCGGCGATCTGTTCGACGCGTTCGCCGCGTTCAACGGTATAGGTTTTCCAGCTCAGCAGCGGGCGATCGTGGTTTTCAAGGTTGGTGACGAAGGCGTCCGCCTTGTCCTTGGGCACGATGACGTGATGGTCAGACTCCCCCGGAATCACCGGGCGATTGAAGGATGGATTGAGCTCCAGGAAATCCTTCATCGGCATTTCGGCGAGCTGTGCCGCGGTGTGGAGGTCCATGCCGCCGCGGGTGCCGATCGACACGAAGTAGGGTTCGTTGGGAATCGGCGGCAGCGTGATGCCGAAGAGCTGCGGGTTGGCGATGATGTTCTTCAGCGCCTGCAGTTTGGGCACGTAGTAGCGCGTTTCCTGCGGCATCGTCAGGTAGGCGAACTCGGTTGGCAGGCCGGCAGCCTTGTTCTTTGCTACGGCGCGTGCGACGGCGTTTTCGCCCCAGTTGTACGAGGCCAGCGCAAGCTGCCAGTCGCCATGCATTTCGTACAGCGCCTGCAGATACGTCAGTGCGGCGTTGGTCGAGGCGATGATGTCGCGGCGTTCGTCCACCCACCAGTTCTGGTCGAGCGAGAAATCCTTGCCGGTGGATGGAATGAACTGCCACAGGCCGGAAGCACGGGCGGGCGAGTAGGCCATCGGGTTGTAGGCACTCTCGACCATCGGCAGCAGTGCCAGCTCGGTCGGCATGCCGCGCTTCTCAAGTTCTTCGACGATGAAGTACAGGTACTTGCGGCCGCGCTCGAGCGTGTTGCGCAGCGCGCTGGGGCGGGCGAGGTACCAGATCTGGCGGTCGGTGACGAGATCCATCGACAGGTCGCGCATCGCGAAGCCCTGGCGCATGCGGGCCCACAGGTCGGAGGACTCGGTGGTGAGGTCCACCGTCGCCACCGACGGGGTGCCGAGCTTGGATAGATCGATGCTCGAAACCGCAGTCAGGCCGGTGCCGGCGGTTGCCGCGATCGGCGTGGCCGCTCCGGTCTGTGCGGGGGGCGGAGGCGGGTCGCTCTCGTCTGCGGCCGCATTCCCGGTGGGTGAGATCGCCAGTGTGACTGCGCAACAAAGCAGCGCAGCGAACCGGCGCGCGATAGACTGCATGGGAAAGGCCCGGCGACGTGCAAAGGCGTGATTGTATCGGGCTAGCGGCGATGGGGTCAAAATGCTTTTGTTTCATAGGGTTGCGTTACTGAATCGGCCTTGCGGCCGAGCGTTTGGCGGGGCGGCACGATGACGGGGCTGATGGACGGGTCGCCGGTTTTCCGTCGCGAAGGGGGCATGAAAGCGCTGCTGATCGAGGATTCGCTCACCAGCGCGACATTGATCGCGCATCAGTTGCGGGCGATCGGCATTGAGCCGCTGGTCGCGCGCGAGGGAGAGGAGGGGATCGAGCTGTTCAAGGCCCATCGGCCCGATCTCGTGCTCCTTGATGTGATCCTGCCCGGCATTGATGGTTTCGAGGTCGCCAAGCGCATTCGCCAGTTGGAACAGCACGGCGAGTGGACCCCGATCATCTTCCTTTCCGCGCGAACTGGCGACGACGATTTGCAGCGCGGCATTGAGGTGGGCGGCGACGACTATCTGTTCAAACCGATCAGTTCGATCGTGCTGGCCGCCAAGGTGCGTGCGATGCAGCGCCTGTCGCAGATGCGCTATTCGCTGGTGGTGCTGACGCGCCGCCTCGACGACGCGAACCGCGAGCTGCAGCGCCTGTCGTCGATCGATGGCCTGACCGGCATTGCCAACCGCCGCCAGTACGACAGCACGCTGGTGCGCGAATGGCGCCGTGCGCAGCGCCGAAGCTCATCGATCGCACTGGTGGTGTGCGACGTCGACCACTTCAAGCGCTACAACGATCACTTCGGGCACCAGGGTGGCGACGAATGCCTGCGCCAGGTCGCTGCATGCCTGGCGGAACAGGCCAAGCGCCCGGCCGATCTGGTGGCGCGTTACGGTGGCGAAGAGTTCGCCGCGATCCTGCCGGATACCGATGCCGAGGGCGCATTGCAGGTCGCGGAAGCAATGCGGCGTGCGGTGTACGACCTCGCGCTGCCGCATGCGCCGACCGCGGATCTGCCCAATGTGACGATCAGTCTTGGCATTGCCGCGGCGGTGCCGCCGCGCGAGGCGCCGACGCCGGGCGCCCTGATGGCCTCGGCCGATGCGGCGCTCTACGAAGCCAAGCGTTTGGGCCGCAATCGCGCACTCATCGCGCAATCGCTGCTGGCCTGAAGCCCTTAGCGGAACTCGTTCTTCCAGCGGCGCAGCGTGGCAAAGACGGCGCCCGCGTTGACCAGCGTTTCGCCACTCACTTTTTCGGCCATGCGCTGTACGTCGGGCTGATCGCAGCGCAGGAACGGGTTGATCCGCCGCTCGACGCCGATCGTGGTCGGGATCGTGGGGCGTGCCTGCACCCGCAGCACTTCACATTGCCTGTTGTACTCAAGGATATCGGCGTTGCCCGGCTCCACCGCCATGGCAAAGCGCAGGTTCGACAGGGTGTATTCATGCGCGCAATACACCTTCGTGTCGTCGGGCAGGGCCGCGAGTCGCCCGAGTGAGGCATGCATCTGGGCCGGCGTGCCTTCGAACAGCCGTCCGCAACCCGCCGAGAACAAGGTATCCCCGCAGAACAGCGCGCCGTGCGTGAGGTAGGCGATGTGGCCGGCGGTGTGGCCCGGCACTGCGATCACCGACAGGGGCAGGGCACCGTTCAGCAGGCTCAGCGTCGCCCCATCGGTCAGCGTGGCGGTGAGGCCCGCGATCGCTTCCGTCGCGGGGCCGAACACCTTGGGATGGTGGCGCGCCGACAGCGCCGCGATGCCGCCGGTGTGATCGCCGTGGTGATGTGTGATGAGGATCGCGTCGAGCACGAGCTTGTGCTCGGCGAGAAAGCGCTGCACGGGCTCGGCGTCACCCGGGTCGACAAGCACACAGTGGCCGTCAGCGACGATCGCCCAGATATAGTTGTCCGAGAAGGCGGAAAGCGGAACAATCTGCATCCCGGCAATTTTCGGCGCACTGCTCACGATGTCAATTCCCGGATGTGCCGCGTGGCTAGAAACGCCACTGGGCCGCTATGTGATCGATTGGGAATTGGCGCAGGTCGATGCCCGGGTGGCCGACGTGTTCGGCTTCCATGCGATCCAGATCGGCCTGCCCGAGCGCGACTACCTGCGCAACAACCGCATCGGATTCAAGTTCCGCTGTGCCCGCTCGGGCGAGGTTGCGCTGATCAGCGACACCTATGAGTTGCCGCTCGCGTCGCAGAGTGTCGACCTCGTGGTGCTGCCGCATGTGCTGGAATTTTCCGAGCATCCTCACCAGGTGCTGCGCGAGGTAGAGCGGGTGCTGGTGCCGGAAGGGCAGTTGCTGATTTCGGCCTTCAATCCGGTCAGCCTGTGGGGTGCGCGTCGATTGCTAGCGGCCAGCACCGGCGAGTTTCCGTGGCAGGGGCAGTTTCTCAGCGTACGGCGCATGAAGGACTGGCTCGCGCTGCTGAGTTTCGAGAGCCAGCCGGCGGTGTTTGGCGCCTACATTCCGCCGGTGACGCCGCCACGCTGGATCGAACAGTGGGATTTCATGGACAATGCCGGCCCCCGCTGGTGGCCGTTTGCCGGCGGCGTCTACCTGATTCAGGCGACCAAGCGCGTGCGCGGCATGCGCCTGGTGGCCCCGGCGTGGCGCGATCGCCGTGCCCGCGCGAAAGCCTTTGCACCGGTTGCCCAGCGCGATCCGGTGTCGATAGAAAGAAACTTCCCTGAATGACTGATTCAATCGTAGATATCTACACCGATGGCGCCTGTTCCGGTAATCCCGGCCCGGGTGGCTGGGGCGCGATCCTGCGCGCCGGCGGGCATGAGAAGGAACTGTTCGGCGGCGAGCCGTCGACCACCAACAACCGCATGGAGATGACCGCCGTGATCCGCGCGCTGCAGGCGCTGACGCGGCCAGTGGAGGTGCGGGTGCACACCGACTCGCAGTATGTGCAGAAGGGCATCTCCGAGTGGATCCACGGCTGGAAGCGCCGCGGCTGGAAAACGGCCGACAACAAACCGGTGAAGAACGACGATCTGTGGCGCGAGCTGGATCAACTGGCGGCACTGCACAAGATTCAGTGGCTGTGGGTCAAGGGCCACGCCGGCCACCCCGAGAACGAGCGTGCGGACGAACTGGCGCGGCGTGGTGTTGATCAGGTGAGGGGCAAGTGATGCGGCAGATCATCCTCGATACCGAAACCACCGGCCTCGATTGGCGCACCGGTGACCGCGTGATCGAAATCGGCTGCGTGGAAATGGTGGCGCGCAAGCTGACCGGGCGGCACTTCCATGTGTACATCAACCCCGAACGGCTGGTCGATCCGGGGGCTATGGCGGTGCACGGCATCACGGACGAGTTCCTGGCCGACAAGCCGAAATTCAAGGACATCGTCGAGGATTTCGAGGCCTTCGTTGCCGACGGCGAGCTGATCATCCACAACGCGCAGTTCGATGTGGGCTTCCTGAACATGGAGCTGGACCGCCTTGGCCGGCCCAAGCTCGATGTGCTGTGTGCTGGCGTGATCGACACGCTGAAGATGGCGAAGGAGCAGAACCCGGGCAAGAAGGCTTCGCTCGACGCGCTCTGCCAACGTTACGAGATCGATAACGGCCACCGCGAGTTGCACGGCGCGCTGCTTGACTCCGAGCTGCTGGCCGAGGTCTACCTCGCGATGACGCGGGGCCAGGACAGCCTGATCATGGATCTGGACAGCGAGCCCGCATCGGCCGCTGGCAGCGACGAGTCGGGCGCCCCGCTGGAGCGCCATCCCTTGCGGGTGGTTCGGGCCTCTGCGGAAGAACTGGCTGCGCACGACGAGGTGATCGCCGCGATCGCCAAGGCCAACAAGGGCAAGTGCCTGTGGCTGCCGCCGGAGCCGCCGCCCGCAGCGGGATGAGCGGACGACGCCCATTGTGGGCGGCGACGCACTGCTAGATCGGGGCCTTCAGGCCCCGATTTTCATTGCGACGCGGGATGCGATCGCCAGCGACGCCGTCAGCCCCGGTGATTCGATACCGAAAAGTTGAATGACGCCGGCGACGCCGTGGTCGGCGGGGCCGTCGATTCGGAAGTCGTACGCAGGCGCGTTCGGCCCACCTAGTTTGGGTCGAACGCCGGCGTAGGCCGGCTGCAGCCGCGCAGCTGATACGCCGGGCCAGTAGCGGCGTATCGATGCGGCGAACGCTGCCGCGCGATCGGCGGGCACGCTGTAGTCGGGGGCATCGACCCATTCGACGTCCGGCCCGAAGCGGGCATTGCCGGCCAGATCCAGCGTCAGGTGGGTGCCCAAGCCGCCCGGTTCCGGCACCGGGTAGATCAGGTGCTTGAACGGGCTGCGCCCCGACAGCGCGAAGTAGTGCCCCTTGGCGAAGTAAAGCGGCGGCACCGCCTCGGCGGGGAAGCCCTGCAGGGCGCTCGCCAGCGCCTGCGCGCCAAAGCCGGCGGCGTTAACCAGCCAGGCTGCTTCGACCCGGTATGGCTCCGCACCGCCAACCAGCAGTTCGACGCCGCGCCCGGTGCAATTGCCGCTGACGACCGGCGCGCCGTACACCAGCATCGCGCCGGCCCGTTCGGCGTCGTCCGCGAGTGCCTGCATCAGCGCATGGCTGTCGACGATGCCGGTGTCGGGCGACCACAGCGCCGCGCAGCAGCGCAGTTCCGGCGCCATCGCTTGTGCGGCCTCGGCGGAGATCAGGCATGCGCTGTCGACGCCATTCGCACGCGCCTGGGCGGCGATGCGTTCGAGTGCGGGCAGATCGGCTGGCCCGGTGGCCACCACCAGCTTGCCAACGCGCTGGTGTGGAATCTGCTGCGCGGCGCAGTACGCGTACAGCGTGTGTGCGCCTTCGACGCAGAGCGCTGCCTTCGACGAGCCCGAGGGGTAGTACAGCCCCGCGTGGATCACCTCGCTCGAACGGCTGGAGATGCCCTGGCCGAAGTGATGCTCGCGTTCGAACACGGCGACCTGCAGCCCCCGCTGTGCGAGGGCGCGCGCGCAGGCAAGGCCCACGACCCCCGCGCCGGCGACGACGACATCGACGCGAACGCTGTCAGAAGCGGAGCACGTCATCGGGTGCGGCCCGCTCGGCGGCGAGGCGTTTGAAGGCGTCGCGCAGATCGAGCCCGGTTTCGAGCTTCAGTGCGGCCGCGCGCGCCTGGATCTCGGCGAAGGGCAGGGCAAAGGCATCGCCAGCGTTGGCGAGCGCGACGACGTTGCCGGTTTCGCACTGTGGCAGCGCGATCGTACGGCCGTCGAAGGCGTCCGCGATGCGGGTGAGGCTGTCGCGGAAGGTCTTGCGCTTGCCGAACAGGTTGCTCGCAAGCAGGCCGTTGGTGGCCAGCGCGGCACGGGCGGCGGTGTAGAACGGGGCGGTATCGAGCACCCCGGCGCGTGCGTTGTGATCGAAGCCATCGACCAGGATCATGTCCCAGTAGCCGGTTTGGCGCATCACCACCTCGGCACCATCGGCGACCACGATGCGCAGGCGGGCGTCCTCGTCCGGCAGTTTGAAATGCATGCGTGCGACGGCGACCACGCGGGGGTCGATCTCTGCCACGGTGATGCGGGCCTGTGGCACGTTGCGGTAGAAGAACTTGGTCAGCGAGGCGGCGCCGAGGCCGATCAGCAGCACCTTGCGTGGCCATGGCGCCGGCCGCAGCAGCAGGCCGGCAGCCATGTGCTGCGTGTATTCCAGTTCCAGCGCGTACGGGCGCCGCACCTTCATGGCGCCCTGCACCCACTCGGAACCGAAATGCAGGTAGCGGATGCCGGCTTCTTCGGAGACGTCGATCGAATGGGCCATCGCTTCAGTCCTCGTCGCGCAGTGGCCGCGGGCGAATCCGCATCAGGCGCTCGGCCTCGGTATCCACGGTGATTTCGAGCCAACCGGGAATCGGCGAGCCGAACACCTCGGCACGGCGGAAGCGTTCTATCGTTTCGCCGTTGGTGTCGTGCAGCGGGCGGTCGACGCGCATCACATGCGTGTCACCGTGAATCAACAGCACCTCGCCGCTGAAGCCCAGCACTGCAGTGCGCAGCGCGTACAGCAGTTCGGAATAGGCGCGCGGCGGCGTGCCGGCGGCGAAGGCCTCGAAATCCGGGTTGGCGTGCATGAAGATCACGATGGCGGGCAGCGACTTGCGCTGCGCTTCGGCGAAGCCGGCGTCGAGCCAGTCGCGCACCGCGCTCATGCGCTGGCGGTATTCGGTGCTCGGTTCGCGTTGGCTGCCATAGTGGTTGTCGCTCCCCGGTACATTCAGCGTGAGAAACAGCACCGGGCCGCGCTGCCAGCGCAGGTGTTCTTGGTAGGCGCCGTGAGTGAAGTCGGCGTCGCTCTGGCGCACCGCGCTGAAGGGCGTGGTGCCGAGCGATTCGGCTTTTGCGAAGTACAGGCTGCGCAGTTTATCCAGCCGTTCGAGCGGGTCGAAGGCGCCTGCGCTGCGGCGCTCGCAATCCACCCACTCATTGTTGCCGGGTACGAACAGGGAAGGGAAGGGCGCACCAGCGAGCAGATCGCGGAAGTCCTGCAGCGTCACGTCGTCGCACGGCGTGCTGCCGTGTTTCATGTCGCCGACGTGCACCGCAAAAGCGACTTCCGCGTCACGCATCGCGTCGATCAGCTGCGGCAGCTCGGCGCGCTCGATGTCGGTGTAGGGCAGGTCGCCGAAGGCGGCGAAGCTGAAGCGCTCGGCGTGTGCGGGCGGCATCGCCAGCAACAGGGCTGCGGAGGCGCCGAGCAGCGCGCGACAGCACTTGGCGGCAAGCTTCATCGCGTCAACGCCTTCAGCGCGTAGAGGTGTTCGAGCGCTTCGCGCGGCGACAGCGCGTCGGGGTCGATGCCGGCAAGCCGTTCCAGCACCGGATGCGGTGGCGCTTCCTCCACTTCCGGCGGCAGCGCGGAGAACAGGTCAGCCTGCGGCCCGCCCGAGGCTTCGCGATTCTCCAGCGCGCGCAGACGGCGCCGTGCTTCGCGCACGACTGGCGCGGGAATGCCGGCCAGCGCTGCCACCTCGATACCGTAGCTCTGGCTGGCCGGGCCTTCCTCCACCGCATGCAGGAAGACGATACGGTGACCGTGTTCGACCGCGCCAAGGTGCACGTTGGCGCACTCGGGGTGTTCCACCGACAGCCGCGTCAGCTCGAAGTAGTGTGTCGAGAACAGCGCCAGCGAACGGTTCTTCTCTAGCAGATGGCGCGCGATCGCGAACGCGAGCGCCATTCCGTCGAAGGTGGATGTCCCGCGGCCGATTTCGTCCATCAGCACCAGCGAGCGTTCGGTGCTGCTGTTGAGGATCGCCGCCGCCTCGGTCATCTCGACCATGAAGGTCGAACGCCCCGAGGCGAGATCGTCCGACGCGCCGATGCGCGTGAAGATGCCGTCGATCGGCCCAAGTTCGGCGCGCTTTGCGGGAACGAAGGCGCCGCAGTGCGCGAGCAGCACGATCAGCGCGATCTGCCGCATGTAGGTCGATTTACCGCCCATGTTCGGGCCGGTTACCAGCAGCATGCGGCGCGTTGCCGAGAAGTCGCAATCGTTGGCGATGAAGCTGTCCACCTGGCGCTCCACCACCGGGTGTCGGCCACCTTCGATGGCAAGCCCGGCTTCACTGCGGAACACCGGTTTGCAGTAGTCGTAACGCAACGCGGCGCGTGCAAAGCTGGTGAGGCCATCGAGCAGCGCCACGGCGCGGGCGATGCGCTGGAAGGCGAGGATGTCTTGCGCCAGCGTGTCGAGCAGCGCTTCCCACAGGCCTTTTTCGCGCGCCAACGCACGTTCCTGCGCCGACAGCGCCTTGTCTTCGAAGGCCTTCAGTTCGGGGGTGATGTAGCGCTCGGCGTTCTTCAGCGTCTGCCGACGGCGGTAGTCGTCCGGCACCTTGGTGGTGTTGGCGTGGCTGACTTCAATATAGAAGCCATGCACCTTGTTGAATTCCACCTTCAGGCTGGCGATGCCGGTGCGTTCGCGCTCGCGCGCTTCGAGCTCCATCAGGAAGGCGCCGCAGTTCGACTGGATCCCACGCAGCTCATCGAGCTCCGCGTCGAAACCTTCGGCGATGACGCCGCCGTCGCGGATATTCGTCGCTGGTTCCGGCGCGATCGCGCGGGCCAGCAGCGTGGTCGGGGCGAGCGGTGCGGCAAGGTCGCCGTGCAGTTGCGCCAGCAGCGGCGCGCTGGCGGTCGGCACGGTCGCTTGCAGTTCAGGCATGCGGGCGAGGGTGTCGCGCAGCGCGGACAGATCGCGCGGGCGCGCGCTGCGAAGGGCGATGCGTGCCGTGATGCGTTCAACGTCGGCGACGCCGCGCAGCACGCGCGCGAGCCCTTCGGCGGAAAGCCCCTGGTCTTCGACCAAGGCTTCTACCGCGGCGTGCCGCTGCGCGCAGGCCTGACGATCGGACAGCGGATGGTGCAACGCATGGCGCAGCCAGCGCGAACCCATCGAGGTTTCGCACAAGTCGACCAGCGAGAACAGTGTTGGTGCGGCTTCGCCGCGCAGTGTCTCGGTCAGCTCCAGATTGCGGCGGGTCGCTGCGTCCATGCGCAGAAACTCGGCTTCGCGCTCGACGTGCAGGCCGGATACATGCGACAGGCTCTGGCGCTGCGTTGCGCGGGCGTAGTCGAACAGCGCTGCGGCGGCCGCGAGCGCGACTTCGAATTCGTCGGCACCGAAGCCGGAAAGATCGCGCGTGCCGAAGTGCTCGGGCAGCACGCGGCGCGCTGTTTCCGCATCGAATTGCCATTCGGCGAGCCGGCGCACGGCGGGGACGCGTTGTTCCAGCCCATCGAGGGTCAGGCCATCTGGCACCAGCGCCTCGGCCGGGCGCAGGCGTTCAAGCTGAGACGCCAGTTGCGTGGGCTCGCATTCGAGCAGGCGGAAGTCACCGTTCGCGAGGTTCAGCCACGCCAGCCCGAGGCGGCCGCGATGTTGCGTGGCGGCCAGCAGCGGTGCATCGGTCTTGTCATCGAGCAGTGCGGAATCGGTCAGCGTGCCGGGGGTGACGATGCGTGCCACGGCGCGCTCGACCGGCCCCTTGCTTGTGGCCGGATCGCCGACCTGTTCCGCAATCACCGCCGATTCGCCGAGCTTCACCAGCTTGGCGAGGTAGGGTTCCAGCGCGTGGAAGGGCACACCCGCCATCGCGATCGGTTTGCCGGCCGACTTGCCGCGCGCGGTCAGCGTGATGTCGAGCAGCCGCGCCGCTTTCTCCGCATCGTCGAAGAACAGCTCGTAGAAGTCGCCCATGCGATAGAACAACAGCGTGCCCGGATGCTGCGCCTTGAGCGCGAGGTATTGCTGCATCATCGGCGTGTGGCCGTCGAGATCGGACGGGAGCGAGGCGGTCGAGGCGGAGGTGCGGGTCACGGAGCGGGCTGCCGGGGATTCTGTAAGCGCGTGATTTTCGCACAGAGCCCAGGGCCGGCGGCAGCACGCCGTGAAGCGCGCCGGTGGCATGATCGAAGCGCAGGTTGCGCTGTGATGCGAGCGGGAGCGGGCAGCATGATCTTCGGCAAACGGGCGGTTCGACGGCTCAATCTGGCCTTGCAGGGCGGTGGCGCGCATGGCGCCTTCACCTGGGGCGTGCTCGATCGCCTGCTGGAAGACGGCCGCATGCGCTTCGATGGCGTCAGCGGCACCAGCGCCGGGGCGATGAACGCGGTGATGCTCGCGCAGGGTTTGAGCGTGGGCGGCGCTGACGGCGCGCGTCAGGCGCTGGCGGATTTTTGGTCAGCGGTTGCGCGCAGCCTGCCTTTCGACGTCACGCTGCCGGCGGCGGACGGGCAGGGGGTGGTGATCGCGCCGCCCTTCAAGATGATGCTGCAGTGGACGCATTACCTCTCGCCCGACCAGCTCAACCCCTTCGATCTGAACCCCTTGCGCGACATCGTCAGCGCACAGGTTGATTTCGCGCGTTTGCGCCGTGCGAGCCCGGTCAAGCTCTTCATCGCCACCACGCATGCGAACTCCGGCAAGCTGCGGGTGTTCCGCAACGCGGAGTTGAGCGCGGATGTGGTGCTGGCCTCGGCCTGCCTGCCGACGCTGCATCGCGCGATCGTGATCGACGACGAACCCTACTGGGACGGTGGCTACGCAGCGAACCCGGCGGTTTTTCCGCTGTTCTATGAATGCGTCAGCCGCGACATCCTGCTGGTGCTGCTGACACCGCTCAAGCACGCCGAAACGCCGGCCAGCGCCACCGATATCCGCTGCCGCATCCTCGAGATCGCGTTCAACTCGACCTTTCTGCGCGAGATGCGGATGTTTGCGCATCTGCGTGACTACACCCGCCGGTCCTGGTTGCCGCTGGGCCGTTTCGAGCGGCGCGTATCGCAGACCCGCTTCCATTTGATCGGAGCCGAGGATCTGCTCGGCGCGCTGCCGGCCGAAACCAAACTCGCCGCGAACATGCAGTTCTTCGAGATGCTGAGAGACCAGGGCAGGGCGCGCGCGGATGATTGGTTGCAAGCCCATGCGGAGCAGGTCGGGCGACACAGCAGCGTCGACCTGGGGGCGCTGTTCTACTGAGCGCAGCAGGGCACCTGCAACGCTCCTGGCGCCAAGTGCCTAAAAGAAAACGAGCACACCCGCAGGTGCCCGCTCGATTGCATGAGTGAGGTTCAGCCAGCCACGCTGGCTGGCACATTGCGCCGCCACTTGCGCGCAGCCCACTGGCCGAAATCGTCGAGATACGTATAGACCACCGGCACCACGACAAGGGTCAGCATCGTGGATGCAATGACGCCGCCGATCACCGCATGCGCCATCGGCGCGCGTTGCTCGCCACCGTCACCCAGGCCGAGTGCGACCGGGATCATGCCGAAGACCATGGCGAAGGTGGTCATCAGGATCGGGCGCAAGCGGATGCGGCCGGCATCGATGATCGCCTGCCGCCGCGGCTCGCCGCGCTTCGGCGCATGCTCGACGAAGTCCACCAGCAAGATCGCGTTCTTCGTGACCAAGCCCATCAGCATGATGATGCCGATCACCGAGAAGATCGAAAGGGTGCTGCGCGCCACCAGCAGCCCGAGGAACACGCCGATCAGCGACAGCGGCAGCGAGGTCATGATCGCCAGCGGATGCAGGAAGCTGCCGAACTGCGAGGCGAGGATCATGTAAATGAAGATGATCGCCAGCGCGAGCGCCGACACCGCGTAGCCGAAGGATTCGGCCATCTGCTGGTTCTCGCCTTCCTCGACGATGCGGTAGCCTGGCGGCAGCGTCTTCTTGAAATCCGCCAGCACCTTCTGCACGTCCGCTCCCACGTCGCCCGCCGAGCGGCCCGACACACCGGCAAAGACCCAGATGTCGCGCGCGAGGCTCTTGCGGTTGATGCGCGTTGGCGAACTCGACGCGACGACTTTGGCGACCTGCGACAGCGCGATCATGTAGGGCAGGCCGGTTGCGGCGTCGGTCGTGCTGCTCGCCATCCACAGCAGATCGAGGTCCGATCCGGTGCGGCGCAGTTCGGCCGGCAGGCGGATCTTCACGTCGTAGGCTTCGCCGTCCGGTGCCTGCCAGGTTGTCGCGGCCACCCCTTCGATGAAGGGGCGCAGCGTGGTGCCGACGCGTTCGACCGAGATGCCGAGGTCGGCGGCCATCGCACGGTCGACGACGATTTCGAGCATCGGCCGTGTGTCTTCGGCGGTGGTCTGGATGTCGACCGCGTTCGGGATCGCACGGATGCGGGCCGCGAGATCCTGCGACAGGCGCGTCAGCACCGCGAGGTCGTCACCCTGCAGGTTGACCGCGATCGGGTTGTCGCCGCCGCCTTCGCCGATACCGAGCGACTTGAGTTCAACGCCTCCGAGCTCACGCAGGCGGCTGCGCAGGCGGGCGACCATCTGCTCCTGCGTCGCCTTGCGCTGGGTCTTGTGGACCAGTTTGATGTCGAGCTGGATCTGTTCCGGCCCCTGCGTTTGCCAGCCTGCATTCACGGTGATGTAGGTGCGCTGCACCTCCGGGAACTCATGCAGGGCAGCATCGATCTGCTTGGCTTTGGCGAGCGTGTAAGCAAGGCTCGAACCGGTTGGCGTGACCATGCGACCGCCAAGCTGACCAAAGTCGCCCTTCGGCACGAACTCCGAACCGATGTAGGGCACTAGGAGGAAGCTGCCTACCAACAGTGCGCTGGCCGCGAACAGCACCGTCTTGCGATGCCCCAACGCCCAGTCGATGAGCCGACCGTAACGCTCCGACAGCCGCGTCTGGAAGGCCTCGAAGGCGTTCAGCCAGCGGCCCAGCAGACCCTTGCGGGTGGGGCCGTGCGCATCCGGGTCGTGCCACACCGACGAGAGCATCGGATCCAGCGTGAAGCTGACGAACATCGACAGCATTACCGCCGACGCGACTGTGAGGCCGAACTGGTAGAAGTAGCGGCCGATGATGCCGCCCATGAAGCCGACTGGCAGGAACACGGCGACGATGGTCAGCGTGGTGGCGAGCACCGCGAGGCCGATCTCATGGGTGCCGTCCAGCGCGGCCTGGTAGGGCGATTTGCCCATCAGCGCGTGGCGAACGATGTTCTCGCGCACCACGATCGCATCGTCGATCAGCAGGCCGATGCACAGCGACAGCGCGAGCAGCGTCATCATGTTCAGCGTGAAGCCGAGCGCCTGGATCATGAAGATCGAACCGAGCAGGGCCAGCGGCAAGGTGAGGCCGGTGATGACGGTGCTGCGCCAGGAGCCGAGGAAGATGAAGACGATCAGGATCGTCAGCAGCGCGCCTTCGATCAGCGTGTGCTGCACATCGTTGAGCGAGTTGCGGATGTCGTCCGAGCCGTCGTAGATGAGGTCCAGCACCATGCCTTCGGGCAGCGACTGGTTCAGCTCGGCCATCGTCTTGCGCACGCCGTTCGCCACCTCCACGGTGTTCGATTTGGAAACCTTGTAGATGTCGATCGACAGCGCGGGTTTGCCGTTGATCAGGGCGTGTGAGGTGGGTTCTGCTTCACCGTCCGACACGCTCGCCACGTCGCGCAGCCGGATCTGCGCATCGCCACGCTGCGCGATCACGATGTCGGCAAACGCCATCGGGTCGCGCAGGCGCCCCTGCACCTGAACCTGCATTTCCTGCCGCGCGTTCTTCAATGCGCCGGCCGGCAGCATCTGGTTCTCGCGCCGCAGCGCTTCGCTGATCTGCTCGACCCCAACATGCAGTGCGCGCATGCGGAACGGATCGAGCTGGATCTGGATTTCGCGCGCGATGCGCCCGGCCAGATCGGCACGGCCAACGCCCTTGACGGTCTGCAGGCGCTTGAGCACCAGCTTGTCGGCACGTTCCGTCAGCTCGCGCGGCGTGTGGCGATCGGAGGTGAAACTGAGCGACATGATCGGCCGGTCTTCTTCGCCCCAGGTGCCGATCGTTGATTGCTTCACCTCATCCTTGAGCGAGGGCCGCACCTGGCTGAGCTTGTCGCGCACATCGGCGACAGCCTTGTCGGCATTGACGTCGAGCTCGAACTCAACGAACACCAGCGAGTAGTCCTGATACGAACGGGACGTCACACGCTTGACGCCAGCCAGCGTATTCATCGCCTCTTCGATCTTGCGCGAGACTTCGGTCTCCACCACCTCGGGCGTTGCGCCGGGGTAGGGCGTGGTGATCGCGATGGACGGAAACGTCACGTCGGGCATCGCCTCGACCGTGAGGCGCTTGTAGGAAAAGAGGCCGAGCACTGCCAGGCAGAGCATCAGCATTGCTGCGAAAACGGGGTTCTTGACCGAGATCCGGGTCAGCCACATGGCGTGCGCTCCTGCTCGATCAGGCTGCGGGCTTGAGCCGCACAGCAAGGTTTTCGGTCGCGCCCTTGAGCGGCATCGCAACCACCTGCTCCCCGCCGTTCAGGCCCTTGGTGATGCGTACCAGGTCTACGCGCAACTGCTGGTATTCCACCGGCTGCCATTTGAGCTTGTTGTCCGCGACGATCCATACGCCGCGGCCGGTCTTCGATGCCTGTATCGCGGTTGCCGGCAGCTGGATCTGCTGTTCCGCCGTGCCGGTCTCGATTTCGCCAGTGACGTAAAGCCCGGCGCGGAGCCGCTCGCCCGGGTTGTCGACCGCCACGTAGGCCAGCACGCTGCGTGTGCCCGGTTGCGTTGTTGGGTTGATCCGCGTCAGTCGACCCTCGAATACCTCATCGCCAAAGCCTTCGGCACGCAGGCGCACCTTCTGCCCCGGCACCAGGCTGGCGATGTGCTGGCTTGGGATTGCTGCCTCAACTTCCAGCTTGCGCAGATCCACCAGCGAGAACAGCTTGCGGTTGGGTTCCACCCACTGACCCGGCTCCACCTGCCGGTACGACACCGTGCCGGCGAAGGGCGCGACGACCTTCGCGTCTTTCAACGCGCGCTGAACGATCGCAAGTTGTGCCCGCTGTGCATCCACTGCCGCCTGGCGCTCTGCATAGCCGCCGAGCGTGTTGTCGAAGGCGTTCTTCGAGATGAAGTTCTGATCGAGCAAGGCGCGGCTGGAAATCCGGTTGCGCTCCGCTACGCGCATCTGCTCTTCCGCGCTCGCAACCGCGGCGGCCCGCTCAGCATGGCGGGCGCGCAGGTCAGTTTCGTCGAAGCGTGCGAGCACCTGGCCGGCGACTACCTTGTCGCCCGGGCGCGCACTGACCTCGGCCACGCGGCCGTCGAATGGGGCGTGCAGATGGATCTGCGTGAGCGGATTCAAGGTGCCCGCCAGCAGCACGGTTGGCTGTACCGCGACCTGCCGGGCGACCAGAACGTCAGCCGGAGCCAGTTCCATCAGCGTCGCCTTGGCCTGCGCATCAGCCGGCTTGGCCTGAACATCCTTGCGCGCGCTGAGGGCGTAGACCGAACCGATCAAGACGCAGGCAAGCGCGACGCCTCCGATCGCCCAGCGACGTGACGGGCGCCGAATCATTTGAAACATGATTGTCTGACTCCAAGGCGGCCAGTGCGTGGCGCAAGCGGTTGGGGATGATTGATTCTAGGCGCCGTCCCGAGCGCCCGTTTGTCGGGTTTGTGTCACGCGACGGGGTGTCGATACAAAGCGGTGGGCTGGCGGTAATGAAGGGGGCGTGAACGACAAAGGGGCCCGCGAACGGGCCCCTTTGGCATTGTCTGGTGCTGCTGACCGGAATCGAACTGGTGACCTACTGATTACGAATCAGTTGCTCTACCGACTGAGCTACAGCAGCGAAGCCCTGCATTCTAATCGAGGTTTTCGCGAAGCTGCAAGTCTGCGTGTATTTCAATTTTCGAATCGGCGACATGTTTTGCCGGGAAAGCGTCACAGATCCGACATCAAAGTCGCGACAGGGCGCCGACGTAATGCATGGCGGAGCGACGTGTTCGTTATGGTGCGTCGCACCAATCTGGTGCTGAAATCTCTTGTAAACACTCGCAACACCTTGTGTTTTGTCCGAAATCGCATGGCACAACTCTTGCTGAACCTGCCCCGGCAGTGAGTCACATCGTCACTGTCAGGGCCGCCGAAAGGGGCATAAACGCGTGTTTGTAGCTGTTGCAACCGGGCTTCGGGATTGATTGACACCCTAATTTCCGCGCCGCGACAATGCGACGCCCTCGAAAGAGGGTGGCATAACAATAGTTACAAAAAGTGCCTTGTGAGGGACAGGCGGTCCGTTCAGGTGTTGCGGGATAAGCTCGCGCACCACTGAGCTTCCTCGTTGGAGACCCCGACGGGATTGATTGAGAAAATACAAGGAGAGGCACCTATGGCACTTGCACTGAGACCCGGCTACCGGGCTCTGCTCCAGGCGTTCGGCACGACCGTCGCGTTCGGCATGCTCCTGCAGCCGGCGATCGCGGAAGAGCAAGTTCAGAAGATCCAGGTTACCGGTTCGGCGATCAAGCGGATTGCGTCGGAAGGCGCGCTGCCCGTTCAGTCGATTTCGGCTTCCGAGATCAAGAAGACTGGCGCCACGAACGTTGCGGAACTGCTGCAGAACCTGCCGGCGATGCAGGGGTTCACGAACGCGGCGGCGAACGTTGGCTCAGGTAACGTTGGATACTCGAGCGCGTCGCTGCACAACCTGGGCGACAGCCGCACGCTGGTGCTGCTCAACGGCAAGCGCCTCGCGACCTTTGCCGGTCAGACCTTTATTGGTGGTAGCTCGGGCGTAAACCTGAACTCGATTCCGATCGCCGCTGTTGAGCGCGTTGAAGTGCTGACCGATGGTGCCTCCGCCATCTACGGTACCGACGCCGTCGCGGGTGTGGTGAACTTCATCCTGAAGTCCAACTACCAAGGGCTCGACGCTTCGATTTCGTATAACGCCCCTGAAGCGGGTGGTGCTGAAGAGAAGCGCATCAGTGTCAGTGGCGGCTTTGGCGACATTGAGCAAGATCGTTTCAACGTGCTGCTGACCTATTCGCACACCGAGAATGATCCGCTCGCAGCGGCTGATCGTAAGAACTTCGCGGTGCCACCGAGCCAAGGTTATTACAACTTCACGGGTACGGATGGCCAGATTTATCGCCTGCGCCCGAGCTCCGGGCGCGGTAACCCGGCGAACGCCACCATTACGTGGTACAACCCAGATCCATCTCTGCCGGACGATGAGCACTACATCTCGCAAACCTTCAATCCGTCGGTGAGGGCAGGCAATCCGTGTCCGGCGAAGCATGTTCAGAGCGGTACGTCGTGTCGCTACATCTATCCGTACGATCTTGAAATCTACCCGGAACAGAAGCAGGATGCGTTTACGGGGTCGGTTCAATTTAAGGTCAACGAAAACCACACGCTGTTTGCGGACATGCTTTATTCGAAGCACATCATGACTTCGAATATTGCGCCGCCGCCAGGAGAGGTGCCGCTGACGGTGGGTGATCCGATTTGGAATACCTACATTCAGCCCTACCTGCGTACGGTTCCGGCGGGCTACGATATTGTCGATGCGGTAGCGCCGTGGCGGATTTCCGACGCGGGTCCGCGCCGCACCAAGGGTACAACTGAGGCGATTCATTTCTCAGGCGGTTCCAAAGGCGTGATCGCCGGATGGGATTACTCTGCTGCATTTACTCACTCCGAGAATAAGTGGCAGGAAGAGCTGCTCTCCGGTTACCTGTATAACGATGACCTCAATGCACTCATTTCGTCAGGTGCACTGAATCCGTTCGGTCCTGCAGGCTCGAATAAAGCTGCGCTGCAGTCTGCATTGGCCAGTGGCGTATGGAAGAAGGGCACTGCAGTCCTCGATGCAGTTGAGGTGCGTGGATCGAAAGAAATCGCCCAGCTTCCGGCCGGTGGTTTGATGCTCGGCCTCGGTCTCGACTGGAAGCGTGAAGCCGACAAGTACGAGCCGAATGGCCTTGCGCAGGGTACCTTGCGTGGTGGTCAGTTCCCGGACTTCGCGACCGACGTTCCGTTCGATGTGTCGCGTGACTCGTATGGTTTGTTCAGCGAGTTGATCGCCCCCGTCGTCAAGAACCTGGAAGTCAGTGGCGCGCTGCGCTACGACAACTATTCTGACGTCGGTGGCACGACCAACTACAAGGTTGGCGCGCGTTGGCAGGCGCTGAACAACCTGTTGTTCCGTACCAGCTTTAACACAGGCTTCCGTGCGCCGCGCCCCGCACAGACTCAGAACATCACGCAGCTCTACGGAGTGACGGCCAATCCGTACGATTGCCCGTATTCTGATTCGCGTGCCGTCTATTGCAAGCCGCCGGGCACGCAATACCCGCTCTACACCGGCGGCTCCAGCGAACTGAAGCCGGAGGAGTCGAAGCAATTCTCGTTTGGCATCCGCTTCGAACCGACCAGTTGGGCGAGTGTTGGGGCTGACTACTGGAACGTGTCCATCAAGAATACGTTCGGCACCATTTCTGAGGAAGAGGTAGCTGCCGACTACGAAGGTGCTTGGGGTACTTCCATTCGCACGGATCTGTACACCGATCCTCAAACCGGTAAGCCGATTCTTGCCTGGTACACGCCGCTGAAGAACCTTGGTGAACGTAAGGCTCAGGGCGTCGATTACGATGTCACTCTTGGTTCGCGCTACTCGTTCGGTCGTATCCTGTCCAGCTTCAAGGGCACCTGGATGCTTTCGGATAAGCAGCAGACCGAAATCGGTGGCGAGTACTACCAGATCGTTGGTATCTACAACAACATCCTGCGGCAAGTGGCTTTGCGTCATCAGTTCCAGTGGGCGAATACCCTCTCGATGGCTGATTGGGATCATCGCCTGACCATGAACTACAAACATGGTTACTATGAATCGCGTGACGGTGCAGTGACGGGTGACGTTATTCAGCCGGCCGGGTGTGATGGAGATTCTTCCCCGTTCTGCAAGGCAACGTACAAGGTCAAGGAGTACGTGACCTTCGATTGGCAGACGACCTATCGCACGCCGGTCAAGGGGCTGGACGTCACGGGCGGTATCCTTAACATCTTCGATGCCAACCCGCCGTTCTCGCTCAATGGGGGCACAGGTCAGGCTGTGGGCTACAACCCGCAGGTTGCCGATCCGCGTGGTCGTACCTACTACCTGCAAGCCGGTTACAAGTTCAAGTAATCTGGTCTGAGGGGACGGAAGAGAGCCCGAAAGGGCTCTCTTCCTATTTTGATCGACGAGTTGTCAGCGATCAGCCCCGCTCTGCGCCCGCCGTTTTTTCGTACGCGCCCGTCGCGCAGAAGTAAGTCTTCGGTCGTCGTGGGCGCAAAACTAGAGTCTCGCGTGACGTAATCATCGACCGACACGCTGATTCTGGTTCCGGGTGTCTCTGTTGTTTGGTGCTGCCCAGTCTTTCAACCCGTCATCAGATCCATGTTCAAGCGACACTTCGGTGGGTGCTGCGAACGATTGCCCCACAAGGGCGGTGGTGAGCCGGCATACGCCATTCAGGATCCAACACGTTAAATGCAAGTCGCCAAGCTCGAATTCGCTTCAGTCGTGACCTCTCCCGTGCGCAGGTGCGGAGGGTGCTGGCTGGCAGCAAGGGATTCCGCAGCTGGTCGATCTTTGCTTTCTTCCGAGGTTTGTTCATGAGTTACGCCCAACCCGCTGCTGCAGGCCGCAGGACGGTTGGTCTCGTCGTCGTGGTCTTGTTTCACGCGATTCTCTTTTACGCACTCGTATCAGGCCTTGCTCGCAAGGTCGTCGAGGTCGTGAAGGCGCCGCTCGAAACGAAGATCATCGAAGAGGTCAAGCCGCCCGAGGATAAGCCGCCGCCCCCTCCACCGCCCAAGCTCGCTCCGCCACCGCCGGCCTTTATCCCGCCGCCTGAGGTGCGCGTGACGACCGCTACGGCACCGTCCGACGCGACGATTTCGACTGTGACCCAGACGAAGCCGACCGAGCCGGTCCCGGTTGCTGCGCCGGTGCCGGTGGTCAAGCAGTCGAACGTTCGCCATACCGCTTCGTTTGTGAGTTGCGAGACGCCCGTGTATCCGCGTGGCGCCGCTGATGCCGGTGAGCATGGCACGACCCGCTTGGCTTTCTTGCTGGATGTCACTGGCAAGCCGCTGGAAGGTCGCGTCGAGAATTCGAGCGGCTACCGCCGTCTTGATCAGGCAGCACTGAAGGCTTTCACGAAGTGTGTGTACAAACCTGCCATTGAAAATGGTCAGCCCGTACAGGCGTGGGTAGTCATCGATTTTGAATGGACTCTTGAGTAGCGCAGGCGCTCGGTCCCTCTTGAACAGATCATCAACGATTGGAACTAATACAAATGAGCATTCACAAGATCACCCGCCGCGCGTCTGCCGCCCTTGGTGCCGCGCTGTTTTCCCTGATGTTCTTCGCGACGGAAGCGCTCGCTCAAGGTGAGAAGATTTCGGTCGAGAACCCCTACGGTCTTGGCGCGCTTTGGGCGCAGGGCGACTTGGTCGCTCGTGGCACTCTGGTGATCCTGGTGATCATGTCGATGGGCACGTGGTACATCGCCGTCGTCAAGCTGATCGAGCAGGGCAAGATCTTCAAGCAAGCCAAGGAAGCGCAAGAGAAGTTCTGGGGCGCCCCGTCGGTTGAGGCCGGCATCAAGGAGTTGAACGAAGACAGCGCTTTCCGCTACATCGCGGAAGAGGGCAACAAGGCCGCACATCACCACGGCAACTCGCTGACTGCGTCGGTCGACCTGAACTCGTGGATCGCGATGTCACTGCAACGCGCAAACGACACCATCCACGGCCGTCTGCAAGGTGGCCTCGCCTTCCTCGCAACCGTGGGTTCGACCGCGCCGTTCGTTGGTCTGTTCGGTACCGTGTGGGGCATCCTGCACGCGCTGACCGCCATCGGTGTTGCTGGTCAGGCTTCGATCGACAAGGTTGCCGGCCCGGTGGGTGAAGCGCTGATCATGACCGCGATCGGTCTGGCGGTGGCGGTTCCGGCGGTGCTGGGTTACAACTGGCTGGTTCGTCGCAACAAGGCGGCCTCCGACTACGTCCGTCAGTTCAGCGGCGAGCTGCACATGGTGCTGCTCGGCGGCAAGAAGGGCTAAGAAATGGGCATGTCCGTCCCTTCGTCGGGCGGCGACGAAGACGAGGTCGTATCGGCGATCAACACGACTCCGCTCGTGGACGTGATGCTGGTTTTGCTGATCATCTTCCTGATCACGATTCCGGTTGTCACGCAGTCGATCCAACTCGAACTGCCGCAAGAAAAGAACCTGCCGACGCAGACCAAGCCGGAAAACGTCGTCATCTCGGTCAACCGGGATGGCGAGACGTTCTGGAACATGCAGTCGGTGCCGGATAACAACGCCCTGGTCGAGAAGCTCAAGACCGTGGCCGTGATGGATCCGCAGCCGGAAGTGCATATCCGGGGCGATTCGGGCGCGCGCTACGAGTTCGTTGGCAAGGTGGTCGTTGCCTGTCAGCGTGCCGGTATCGTCAAGGTTGGCTTCATTACCGAGCCCCCCGCCGGCGATGTCGTTCGCTGATCGGATAGGAGAACGACATGGGAATGAATGTTGGTACTGGCGGCGGTTCGGGTGATCCGGATGTCATCGTCGACGTCAACACCACGCCGCTGATCGACGTGATGTTGGTGTTGCTGATCATGCTAATCATCACGATCCCGATCCAGACGCACGCAACCAAGCTGAACATGCCGGTCAACGCGCCGCCGCCTACCGCGGCGGAGCCGCCGGTGATCTACCGGATCGATGTCGACTTCGACGGCACCATCCTGCTCAATGGCGAAGTGGTCCCCGACCGCGCCGCGCTTGAGCAGCAGTTGGAGAAGATCGCCGCGATGCCGGTGCAGCCGGAGGTGCATCTCCGTCCCCACAAGCTCGTAAAATACGACAAGGTGGCGATGGTGATGGCGTCGGCACAGCGTATCGGGGTCAAGAAGATCGGCCTCGTGGGTGCTGAGCAGTTCATGTAAGTACCGTGTGGCGCGGTGGGAGCAGTCCCGCTGCGCCCTTATTTTTTGCGTAATACGGCAGGGACACGAATGATCAAGGGATATCTGGCTGCTGCAATGCTGGTCGGACTTGTTGGTGCTGCGCTGGCGCCGACTGTTTCGATGGCGGAAGAGGGCGCGAAGGCGACTGCCGTGCGTTCGGAAGTCGGCAAGCCGATCCAGGCCGCGCTTGACCTGATCAAGGCAAAGAAAACCAAAGAAGCGCTCGCCAAGGTGCGGGATGCCGAAGCGGTGAAAGACCGTACGCCTTACGAGATCTATCTCACCGAGCGTGTGAAGGCGCAGGCTTACGCCAGCGCGGGTGACGCGATGGCCGCCGGGCGCGCCTTCGAGTCGGCTGCCACGCTACCGGGGGCACCGGCAGCCGAGCGCACCACCTTGTTGAGTGCTGCCGCTGGGCAGTATTACAGCGGGCGCGATTACGCCAAGGCGGCGGCGATTTCCGGACGTTACCTGAAGGATGGTGGCACTGACGCGACGATGCGCACGATCTATGTGCAGTCGCTCTACCTGTCGGGCGACTACGCCGCTACCGCCAAGGCGCTCAGCGCCGAGTTGCAGGGCCAGAAGAAGCCGAGCGAAGAACAGCTTCAGATGCTCGCGCAGGCTTACCTCAAGCTCAACGACCAGGCTGCCTACGGAAAGACGGTCGAGCGCCTGCTGTCGAACTATCCGAAGAAAGAGTACTGGCAGTCCGTCATCTACGCGGTCAAGCAGCAGCCTGGCATGAGCGATCGTCTTGCGCTCGATCTGTCGCGCCTGCTTCGCGCGACGGGTACGCTGCGAACCTCGGCTGAGTACGAGGATGCGGTTGCACTTGCGCTGCAGCAGGGCTACCCGATCGAGGCCAAGAAGGCTTACGACGAAGGTATGGCTGCAAAGATCATGGGGCAGGGAACCGATGCCGATCGTCATCGTCGTCTCGGTGACATGACCAACAAGCAACTTGCAGAGGACAAGCAAACGCTCGGCACCCAGGATGCGCAGGCCGTCGCCGCCAAGGATGGCAACGCGCAAGTCAGTCTCGGCTACAACTATGTGCTGCACGGGCAGGCTGACAAGGGCTTGGAGATGATGGAGGCCGGCATCAAGAAGGGCGGCCTCAAGCGGGCTGAGGACGCCAAGCTGCGGCTTGGCTACGCTTACTACGTTGCAGGCAAGCGCGCCAAGGCGATCCAGGTCATGAAGAGCGTGACCGGTACCGATGGCGCCGCCACTCTTGCTGGGCTCTGGGGGATCTACCTGGCCCAATCGAACTGAGCATATCGCGCCCTCCGCGGCGCGGTTGTTTCGATTTGGCAACGAGGGTCGTGGGTCACCGCGGCCCTCGTTTGCTTTTGCGCGGCAGCCCAAGCCGCTCACGGTATAGTTCGCCCTATGGCACAAGACCCCCTCAAGATCGCAGTTGCGCAACTCAACTGCGTTGTCGGCGATATCGACGGCAATCTCGAAAAGATCCGCCAGGCGGCGCGCCGCGCGCGCAAGGCCGGCGCGCATGTACTGGTCACCCCGGAACTGAGCCTTTGCGGTTACCCGCCGGAGGATCTGCTCCTTCGGCCGGATTTTTACCGCAGTTGCAACCGGGCCATGGCGTCGCTTGCGACCGAGAGCGACGAGCTCGCGATCATCGTGGGCCACCCCTTGCAGGACGGCGAACGCCGCTTCAACGCCGCCTCTGTGTTGTCGGGTGGCCGAGTGATTGCGACCTACCGCAAGCTGCGCTTGCCGAACTACGAGGTTTTTGACGAAGAGCGCTATTTCGATGCAGGCACCGAAGCCTGCGTATTCGAGCATCGCGGCGTGAGAGTCGGCCTGAATATCTGCGCCGATGTGTGGGAGGCGGGCGCCGCGGAGGCGTCGCGTGCGGCCGGTGCGGAGTTGCTGGTCGCGATCAATGCATCGCCGTACCACATGGACAAGCTCCAGGTGCGGCACGAAGTGTTGCGGGACCGCGTTGGCGATACCGGCATCCCGGTCGTGTACTGCAATCTCGTTGGCGGGCAGGACGAACTGGTGTTCGATGGCGCCTCGTTCGCCCTCGCGCGCAACGGCGGCTTGCGCTACCAGGGGCCGTCGTTTGAAGAGAGTCTCGATCTCGTCACTTATGTGGATGGCGACCTCGTCAGCGACCGTGTCTCGGCGCCCCGCACCATCGAAGAGGACGTCTGGTCCGCACTTGTCATGGGCGTGCGCGACTACATCGGCAAGAACGGTTTCCCGGGTGTCCTGCTCGGCCTCTCGGGCGGTATCGATTCGGCCTTGACGCTGTGCGTTGCCGTCGACGCGTTGGGTGCGGACCGGGTCCGCGCCGTGATGATGCCGTCGCCCTACACCGCTCAGATGAGCCTCGACGACTCGCGCCTGCTGGTACAGCGGCTTGGCGTGCGTTACGACGAAATCGCAATCGCCCCGGCGATGGCGACCTTCGATCAGATTCTTTCTCCGATGTTTGCCGGGCTCAAGGCGGATACGACGGAAGAGAATCTGCAGGCGCGCATCCGCGGCATGTTGCTGATGGCGCTGTCGAACAAGACGGGTTCGCTGGTGCTGACCACCGGCAACAAATCCGAGATGGCGGTGGGCTACGCCACACTCTATGGCGACATGGCTGGTGGTTTTGCTGTCATCAAGGATATTTTCAAGACCTTCGTTTACCGTCTTGCGCGCTGGCGTAACCGCGACGGCGAGGTGATTCCGGACAACATCATCACGCGTCCGCCCTCGGCCGAGCTCAAGCCCGACCAGACGGACCAGGACACGCTGCCGGAATACGAGGTGCTCGATGCGATCATCGAGGCCTACATGGAGCGCGACGAGAGCCCGCGTGAGATCATCGACGCTGGCTATGCCGAAACGGATGTCCGCCGTGTTGTCGGCATGCTCAAGCGCAACGAGTACAAGCGGCGGCAATCGCCGGTCGGTATCCGCGTGACGCGACGCGGCTTCGGCAAGGACTGGCGCTATCCGATCACGGCGCGGTACCAGGACGAGTTCTGAACACAATCCCGGAGGAGTAAGCAGATGAAGAAAATCGAAGCGATCATCAAACCGTTCAAGCTCGATGAAGTGCGGGAGGCGCTGTCCGAAGTCGGCATCACCGGGCTGACCGTGACTGAAGTGAAGGGCTTTGGCCGCCAGAAGGGCCACACCGAGCTCTACCGTGGCGCGGAGTACGTGGTCGACTTCCTGCCGAAGATCAAGATTGAGGTCGTGGTGGCTGACAGCACCGTCGACCAGGCGATCGAGGGCATCATCAAGGCGGCGCGCACCGGCAAGATCGGCGACGGCAAGATTTTCGTGACGCCGGTCGAGCAGATCGTGCGTATCCGCACCGGTGAAACGGACGAAGCGGCCATCTGAACAGCACTGCCCGCTCGACAAAAGGCCGCCCTTGGGCGGCCTTTTTGTTGTGCCGTGTCCCTGCCTCAGCCCGGTAAGCGCGGGGCGCGCAGCAATACCAGCAAAGCGCCATCACCGCCGTCATGCGGTTTTGCTTGGCAGAAGGCGAGAATTTCCTCGCGTTGAGCAAGCCAGTTCCGTGAGAGTTGCTTGAGGACGCCGATACGCCCCGGTGAGCCCAAGCCTTTGCCGTGAATCACTCGCACGCAGCGCTCGCCACGTGTTAGCCGCAAGGCGAGGAACTGAGCCAGCGAGAGCCGTGCTTCGTCACGATCCATACCATGCAGATCCAACTCGGCTTGCACCACCCAGCGACCACGTCGCAGGTCCGTGAGCACCCGGCGCGGAATGCCAGGGCGGAGGAAGGCAGCCTCGTCGCCGATATCCAGTCGATCTTCAAAGCTCATCGGCGCCACGATGCTGTCGGTCAGCACCTGCTGTTCATCTGCTTCGCGCTGCCGCGGCTGTGGCGCGGGTGCGGGCGGTGTCAGGTGCAGGCGGCCGGATTCACGCAAGGGCGCTGCAGGCCCCACCGCGTGGCGGAAGAGCGCTGCGGGGTCGTGCGGGTTCTCGGCCCGGTCCAACCAAGCGCACATCGTGTCGGCACTGGCTTCATGCGCCGGATGCGGACTCGGCGCGCGGCGCCCCATCTTGTCCGGATCGATCCGGCCATCCTTGCGCAATGCGATGACGTCGTGCATCGCGTCGTGAAACGAGGCGAACTCGTCGCGGGGCGCGCCGGGCGCGCGCTCGTCGGGAGTCTCGTCTTCGGGCTGCTTTGCCCGCGGCTCAGGTACAGGTTTCGGGCGCGAGATTTCAGCCAGGTTTGGGGTCGGCAAGGGTTTCGCGCCCTGCATCGCCGCAGCGAAGTCGATCTCTTCGGCATCGCGTGTTGGTTCGGCGGCTGGACGTGGCGGCTTCGTCGGCCGCCCCGTGGCGGCCGGCAGCTTGTTGCGCAGCGCCCGCAGCGCATCGAAGTGCTGCGGTGCGGGTGGTGTGTTGCGCTTGCTCATTGGCGTTGCCTGTCGCAGCGAGACCGTATTACGCTCGATCAGGCCTTGCCCAGACTGTCCAGGTAGCGTTCAGCGTCCAGTGCTGCCATGCAGCCGGTGCCAGCGCTGGTCACGGCCTGGCGATAGACGTGGTCCTGCACATCGCCAGCGGCAAACACGCCCTTCACCGAGGTTTGCGTGGCATTGCCGTTGCGGCCGCCTTCGGTGATCAGGTAGCCGGTGTCATCCATCTCCAGCTGGCCTTTGAAGATGTCGGTGTTGGGCTTGTGGCCGATCGCGATGAACACACCCTTGAGAGCGATGTCCTTCGTTTCACCCGTCTTGACGTTCTTCACGCGCATGCCGGTGACGCCGGTCTTGTCGCCGAGGACTTCATCCAGCGTCGCATCCGTCTCCAGCACGATCTTGCCTGCAGCCACCTTCTCGTACAGCTTGTCGATCATGATTGCCTCGGCGCGGAACTTGTCGCGCCGATGCACCAGCGTGACCTTACTGGCGATGTTTGCGAGGTACAGCGCCTCTTCAACCGCCGTGTTGCCGCCGCCGACCACCGCGACTTCCTGGTTGCGATAGAAGAAGCCGTCGCAGGTTGCGCAGGCCGAAACGCCGCGGCCGGCAAAGGTTTCTTCGGACGGCAGGCCGAGATACTTCGCCGTCGCGCCGGTGGCTATGATCAGCGCATCGCAGGTATAGGTGCCGGAATCGCCGATCAGCGTGAAGGGGCGAGCATCGAGCTTGGCCGTGTGAATGTGGTCGAAGATCATCTCGGTGTTGAAGCGGGCTGCATGCTTCTCGAAGCGCGCCATCAAATCCGGGCCCATCACGCCATCGGCATCGGCCGGCCAGTTATCGACATCGGTCGTGGTCATCAGCTGCCCGCCCTGCGCGAGACCGGTGATCAGCACCGGCTTGAGGTTAGCGCGCGCGGCATAAACGGCGGCGGTGTAGCCGGCAGGGCCGGAGCCAAGGATGATCAGGCTGGTGTGGCGAGTGGTCGTGCTCATTGAGGTATCTCCCTGTCCGATAGCGAAAAATTATAGCCGAGCGGGTGACTCTCGGCCCTGTGGTCCGGTTGGCATATTCCTTGTGCCATAATCCGCGGGCTAAACGCTGCTGCCGTGTGCCTCGCGCGGCAGAGACGCTACACGCGCAAGCTTCGCGATCCGGAGAACGTCATGAGCACAAGCACCCCAGTTTCTGTCACCGCCCTGAAGACGTTTCCGATTTTTCAGGGTTTGTCCGACGAAAAGCTGCAGCCGATTGCCCGCTGCGCGATCATGCGCCGCGCGCCGCGCGGTTCCAGCGTGGTGAGCGCGGGCGACCGAACCGATTACGTGTACTTTGTACTCACCGGCAGCCTGAAAGTTCTCGTCAGTGACGAGGATGGCCGTGAAGTCATCCTGACCATGATCGGCCAGGGCGAGTTGTTCGGCGAAATGGGCGTGGTCGATGAAGAGCCGCGTTCGGCGACGGTGGTGGCGGTGACGCCGGCCGACCTGGTCACCATTTCCAAGACGGATTTCCGCCGCATCCTGCAAGAGAACTTCGAAGTTGCGCTGCATCTGATGCGCAACCTAGCGCGCCGTCTGCGCGTGGCCGATCGCAAGATCGAAAGCCTTGCGCTGATGGATGTCTATGGCCGCGTCGCACGCTTGCTGCTCGACATGGCGGCCGAAGATGGCAGCGGTCGCGTGGTGAAGCGCAAGATCTCGAAGCAAGACATCGCGAAGATGATCGGCGCCTCGCGCGAGATGGTCAGCCGCGTCATGAAGGACCTGCAAGTGCAGGGGCTGATCAAGGAAACCGACGACGGCATCGTCCTCTGCGACAGCATTGACGATCTGTAAGGCTTCCCGGCACCGGATTCGGTGCCGCGCACAATTCTAATACTCCCGTAGCGGTTTCCGATGCTGTTTTCCGGTTCGATGCGCGCCCCGTCCCAACCCCTGCCTGAACGCATGGCGGGTTTGGTGCGCGAGGCGCGCTGGATTTTGTTCGGCGTGCTGGGTTTTTACCTTGCGCTGATCCTGTTCGGCTATCAGAAGTCCGATCCGGGCTGGTCGCACGCCGTGCGCGTCGAGAAAGTCCTGAACCCCGGCGGTCGATTCGGTGCCTGGTTCTCCGACCTGTTGCTGTCGGTGTTCGGTGTGTCGGCCTGGTGGTGGGTTGCGCTGTTGGTGTGGGGCATCGTGGCCGGGCTGCAGCGGTGGCGCCAGGAGCTCGCGGGCAGTAAACGTTCGACCTTCCTGGTCGTGGCGGGCTTCGTTGTCGTACTGCTGGCAAGTGCCGCGATCGAGGCGGTGCGCTTCTATGCCCACAAGTGGGCATTGCCGGGCGAACCTGGCGGTGTGCTGGGCATCGAGCTTGGCCGCATCGTCACGAACTACCTTGGCTTTACCGGCGGCACGTTGGTGTTGCTGGCGCTTTGGGCGGCAGGTACCAGCCTGTTCTTTGGCTTCTCGTGGATGAACGCGCTTGAGCGCATCGGCTACTGGGTCGAGAACGGCGGCGCCGAGCTGCGTGCGCGGATCCAGGCCTGGCAGGATCGCAAGGTCGGTCAGCAAGTGGCCGAGAAGCGCGAAGAGAAGGTCAAACGCGAGCGCAAGAAGCGCGAAGACGCGCCGCCGCCGCAAATCCGTATCGAACCCGCGGTGGTCGAGGTGGTGAAATCCGAGCGGGTCGAGAAAGAGCGCCAGCAAGTACTGTTCGCCGATGCGGCGAGCGGTGGTTTGCCGGCGCTGTCGCTACTCGACCCGGCGGCGAACGATGTCGAACCGCCGTCGGTTGAGGCGCTCGAATACACCTCGCGCCTGATCGAACGGAAGCTGGCGGACTTCGGTGTCGAGGTGAAGATCCTCGCGGCCTATCCGGGCCCGGTGATCACGCGTTACGAGATCGAGCCAGCGGTGGGCGTGAAGGGCAGCCAGATCGTGAATCTGGTGAAGGATCTGGCTCGGGCGCTGTCGGTGATGAGCATCCGCGTGGTCGAGACGATTCCCGGCAAGAGCTGCATGGGGCTTGAGCTGCCGAATCCGAAGCGGCAGACGGTGCGCCTGTCCGAGATCCTCGGTTCTGCCGCCTACCACAACATGCATTCGGCGCTGACTGTGGGCCTCGGCAAGGACATCGGCGGCAACCCGGTGGTGGCCGATCTGGGCAAGATGCCGCACCTGCTGGTGGCTGGCACAACCGGCTCGGGCAAGTCGGTCGGCGTGAACGCGATGATTCTGTCGCTGCTCTACAAGTCCGAGCCCGATAAGGTCCGCCTGATCATGGTGGACCCGAAGATGCTGGAACTCTCGATTTACGAGGGTATTCCGCATCTGCTCGCGCCGGTGGTGACCGACATGCGCCATGCCGCGCACGCGCTGAACTGGTGTGTCGGCGAGATGGAACGCCGTTACAAGCTGATGGCCGCGCTCGGTGTGCGCAACCTTGCTGGATTCAACAAACAGATCACCGACGCGCAGAAGGCCGGCAAGCCGCTGACCAACCCGTTCTCGATCACGCCTGAGAGTCCCGAGCCGCTCTCGACAATGCCGGCGATCGTGGTCGTGATCGACGAATTGGCCGACCTGATGATGGTGGTTGGCAAGAAGATCGAAGAGTTGATCGCCCGCCTGGCGCAAAAGGCGCGGGCGGCTGGCATTCACCTGATTCTTGCCACGCAGCGCCCGTCGGTGGACGTGATCACGGGGCTGATCAAGGCCAACATTCCGACGCGTATCGCGTTCCAGGTATCGAGCAAGATCGACTCGCGCACGATTCTCGACCAGATGGGGGCTGAAGCCCTGCTGGGCATGGGCGATATGCTCTACCTCGCCCCGGGAACCGGTTTCCCGACCCGTGTGCATGGCGCCTACGTGGCCGACGACGAGGTGCACAAGGTCGTCGAGTACCTTAAGCAGACTGGCGAGCCCGATTACATCGAAGGCATTCTGACCGGCGCGGACGAAAGCGGCGGCGATCTGATGGGCGAGGGCGGCGGAGGTGGCGAGGCTGACGCCGAAGCGGACCCGATGTACGACCAGGCGGTGGATGTGGTGCTCAAGACGCGGCGTCCGTCGATCTCGCTGGTGCAGCGTCATTTGCGGATCGGCTATAACCGTGCCGCGCGCCTGATCGAACAGATGGAGAAGGCCGGGTTGGTCTCTCCGATGGGCCCAAGCGGTGGGCGCGAGGTCATCGCCCCCAACCAGCAGCGCGAAGAATAGGTGGCCCAAACCGCCGGCATGATGAGTCGGCGGATGGTGCTGCATGAAAGGATTGACTGCATGCCTCATTTCAAAGTCGCCGCGCTGGTCGCGGCGCTTGCCTTTTCCGGGGTCTCAAACGCTGCCGGCCTGGACGATCTCAAGCAGTTCCTGACCCAGACGAAGGCCGCCAAGTCGCGTTTTTCGCAGACGGTGGTGGGCCGCAATGGCAAGACCACCCAGAAGGCCTCGGGCACCTTCGTGTTCCAGCGGCCGGGCAAGTTCCGTTTCGTGTACGAGCAGCCTTACGCCCAGATCATCGTTGGCGATGGTCAGAAGCTCTGGACTTGGGACAAGGATCTGAATCAGGTTACGGTCAAGCCGGTGACCCAGGCGCTCGGTGCGACGCCGGCGGCGCTGCTCACGGGCGACGGCCAGCTTGAGCGCAATTTCGTGCTGAAGGATGCGGGCCAGTCCGATGGCATGGCCTGGGTCGAAGCAACGCCCAAGCAACAGGAGGCAGGCTTTGACCGTGTGCGCATCGGTTTCGCGGGCGGGCAGTTGCGTGGCATGGAAGTGCGCGACAACTTCGGCCAGACAACGCTGATCCAGTTCTCGAACTTCGAGGCCAACCCCACCCTCGATACTGCCGAATTCCGCTTCACGCCGCCCAAGGGGGCGGACGTCGTCGGTGAGTGAGCCGATGACCGACGCCGCGTCGTCTTGCGACGATCTGAGCGCACTGGCGCACGGCTGCGCCTCGACGATGGGCGCTACCGGCTCGCCGGCTTTGCGAAAGAATGGGGCAAAGCATGACTGCTGACCTTTTCTCGACTTCCAACGAGAACAATGCGCCGCTTGCAGAGCGCCTTCGCCCGCAGACGCTGGACGACGTGGTTGGGCAGCGTCACCTGCTGGGGCCGGGCAAGCCGCTGCGGCTCGCGGTTGAAGCGGGGCGCCCGCATTCGATGATCCTGTGGGGGCCGCCGGGCGTTGGCAAGACCACGCTGGCGCGCCTGATGGCGACGCATTTCGACGCCGAATTCATCGCGCTGTCGGCCGTGTTCTCCGGCGTGAAGGAGATCCGTGAAGCGGTTCAGCGCGCCGAGATCCATCGCGCACAGGGCCGCCGCACAATTCTGTTCGTCGATGAAGTGCATCGCTTCAACAAGGCTCAGCAGGATGCCTTCCTGCCCTTTGTTGAGTCCGGGCTCTTCACCTTTATCGGCGCGACGACGGAGAACCCGTCATTCGAAGTGAATTCCGCGTTGCTGTCGCGGGCAGCCGTGTATGTGCTGGAAAGCATCAAACCTGAAGACATGCAGGCGCTGTTCGTGCGCGCACAGCGTGATGCCTTTCCGGATCTGTCGTTCGATGCTGAAGCGCTTGAGCGTCTTGTCGGCTGGGCAGACGGCGATGCCCGACGTTTCCTGAACGTGCTGGAAACGCTGCGCACCGCAGCCGAGGCGAGCGGCCAGGATGAGGTCTCGGCCGAATTCGTGCAGAACACGCTTGCGCAGAATCTGCGGCGCTTCGACAAAGGCGGCGACGCGTTCTACGACCAGATCTCGGCGCTGCATAAATCCGTGCGCGGCTCGAATCCGGATGCCGCGCTCTACTGGCTGGTGCGCATGCTCGACGGCGGCGCTGATCCCCTTTACCTGGGGCGCCGCGTCGTTCGCATGGCTGTCGAAGATATCGGCCTCGCTGATCCGCGCGCCCTCACGATGAGCCTTGAGGCCTGCCAGACTTTCGAGCGGCTTGGCTCCCCCGAGGGCGAACTCGCATTGGCCCAGGCTGTGATCTACCTTGCCTGCGCCGCAAAATCCAACGCGGTGTACATGGCCTACAAGGCGGCACGCAAGTTCGTTAGCGAAGACGTCAGCCGTCCGGTGCCGGTGCACCTGCGCAATGCGCCGACCAAGCTGATGAAGGAACTCGGCTACGGCAAGGCGTATCGCTACGCCCATGACGAGCCAGAAGCCTACGCGGCAGGGGAGGACTATCTCCCCGAGGGGATGGCCGCGGTCAGTTGGTATGCGCCAACTGACCGCGGGTTGGAGGCGAAGATCGCCCAGAAGCTCGCATACCTGAAGGGGTTAGACCACAACGCACGAGAGGCAGAGGGTCAATGAGCGAGCGGGTGCGCGGCTTTAAACCGCGCATACACGTGTGAAACGTGTTCGGCTTTGGCGATCTGACCGCCGGTGCGTGCCTGATCGATCATCTCTTCCATCAAGTGGTCGATCAGTAGCACGCCGGAAGAAGTCTGAACCAACCCGCAGGCAATGTGCGCCGCCACGTCATGCGGCAAGTGCTCATGTTCCGCGAGGAGATCAACGTCTTCTTCGGTCAGGTCGCAGTAATCAAGGCAGTCGCGCAGTGACAGCATGCCTGCTCCTCCGTGGGTTGGGCGGATCGTCTTGCTGCGATCGAAGCCATGATTAAGGCTAGGTGAGGTGGCCGTCAAAGCAATGCATCTGTTTCTATCGAATGTTTGTAAGTCATTGAAAATACAAATAAAATAGTGCGCCGCATCAAATTGAAACGGCGCGGCGAAATCCCAAGCGGATCATCCGCTTGCAGTGCATCCCTGCGAAACGACCCCAGCTTCGGGGCATAATTCGCTGATAGCAAAAGAAAATCAGGATTCAGACATGCTCGACATTCAGCTACTGCGCACTCAACTTGACACCGTTGCGCAGCGCCTCGCCGTTCGCGGCGTAACCTTCGACACCGCAAGCTTCCAGGCGATGGAAGATGAGCGCAAACAGTTGCAGACCCGCACTCAGGAACTGCAAGCCAAGCGCAACAGCCTGTCGAAGCAGATCGGTGTGTTGAAAGGGAAGGGCGAGGACGCGTCGGCGGTCATGGCTGAAGTCGCAGGGTTGGGCGATGAGCTCAAGGCGAACGAAGCAGCGCTGGCCGCGCTGCAAGGGCGCCTCAACGACTTCCTGATGCGCATTCCGAACTTGCCGCACGAGTCGGTGCCGGTGGGCAAAGACGAAACCGAGAACGTCGAAGTGCGCCGCTGGGGTACGCCCGCGCAGTTCGACTTCGACGTGCGCGACCATGTCGATGTCGGCGAACGCCTTGGCCTCGACTTCGATACGGCGGCCAAGCTCTCCGGTGCGCGTTTTGCGCTGCTGAAGGGGCAGGTCGCCCGGCTGCATCGCGCGCTGGCGCAATTCATGCTCGACACTCATACCGGCGAACATGGTTACACCGAGTGCTACACCCCCTATATCGTCAATCCGGATGCGCTCTACGGTACTGGCCAGTTGCCGAAGTTCGCGGAAGACATGTTCCGTGTTGAAAAGGGTGGCGCTGAGAATGTCGTGACGCAGTACCTGATTTCGACGTCCGAAATCTCACTCACCAACACCGTGCGCGAGTCGGTGCTGCAAGCAGAAGATCTCCCGATCAAGCTGACCGCGCATTCGCCGTGTTTCCGTTCCGAGGCCGGCTCCTACGGGCGCGATACGCGTGGCCTGATTCGCCAGCATCAGTTCGATAAGGTCGAGATGGTGCAGATCGCGCACCCGGAGAAATCTTACGACGCGCTGGAAGAGATGGTCGGTCATGCAGAGAAGATCCTGCAGCGCCTCGGCTTGCCCTACCGCGTCGTCGCGCTGTGCTCTGGCGATATGGGCTTCTCCGCCGCCAAGACCTATGACCTTGAAGTCTGGCTGCCGGCTCAGAACACCTACCGCGAAATCTCCAGCTGTTCCAACTGCGAGAGTTTCCAGGCACGCCGGATGCAGGCCCGTTTCAAGAACGAGCAGGGCAAGAACGAACTCGCTCACACGCTCAACGGTTCGGGCCTCGCGGTCGGACGAACCCTGGTGGCGGTGCTGGAAAACCACCAGCAAGCAGACGGCTCGGTGACCGTGCCGGAAGCGCTGCGCCCCTACATGGGTGGCATCGAAGTCCTGCGCCCAACAAATTAATCGTCAAGGCGCTAGCCAAAACAAAAAAGCGCTGTATAATTGTGGGCTCGATTTCGAGACCGCGGAGAGGTGGCAGAGTGGTCGATTGTACCTGACTCGAAATCAGGCGTACGTGCAAGCGTACCGTGGGTTCGAATCCCACCCTCTCCGCCACAGCACTAACAAAATCGCGCCTTCCGGGGCGCTTTTTTGTTTTACCCATCATAAAACCCATCATCCGGATGCCCATTGCGGCGCCGCTAACGGTCCCGAAATGAGCGGGGCTTCGAGCGTGATTTGAACGCGTCCGGGCACTTTGTCGTTGAAACGGTAGACGGACAAAGCCCTCGGCGAAGGTTGTCACCGAGGGCTTTGGTCAGGCAGTCGGCGCCTGCGGGGCGGGCGGCGTCGCTATTGCGCGAAGGTGCGGTTTGCAGCAATCGTCGCGGAAATCCACTGTTCGACCTCGATCTCGATCCATCCCGACGCTCGGCCGACCTTGATGGGGCGGGGGAACTCGCCCCGCTGAATGCGCCGGTAGATCGCCGTCTTCTGCAGTCCGACGCGGTGAGTGACCTCGCGCATCCGGATTAGTCGTTGTGCCATGCGTTCCTCCAAAATAGGTTTGAATAGTGGTTGCGGATCCGGCCAG